>CAVGFB010000142.1:0-23042 GCA_963628375.1 Gorillivita sp. (SeqCode) | reverse complement strand
ATGATTATCGCAGATGCTTTGATTGGAAATTTTGATAGACATAAGGGGAATTGATGTTTTTTAGTTAACGAAGAACTTAACGATATCAAGCCTCCTCCGATATATGATTGTGGGAGTTGTTTGTATCCTCGTCTGTCTGAGGATTCTATGAAAAAAGTTTTACAAAGTGAAGATGAAATCAATAAAAGAATATATGAGTTTCCTTCTATTGCGTTGAATAAAAATGATAATCCCAAAAAAGAAGAAAAATTTACATACCTAGAGCTCCTATCTGGAGAGTTCTACGATAAAAATTGTATAAATTCTCTAAAAAAACTCTATAAAAAAATAAGCTTGGATAAAATTAACAAAATTATTGACAACGCTCCACTTTTATCAGACACAAGAAAAGTTTTTTATAAAACTATGATCAAGTATAGAAAAGAAAAAGTTTTTGATTATGCATATTCATGTATACAAACAAAAAATCTTAATTAAATTAGTCTAATTTTTTTATAAAATACAATTTGAAATAATTTAAATTATTAGATATGGGGTAAAAAAATAATGGAATGTGTAAATTGCAAAAAAGAAATTAACGAAAAAGACAATTTCTGTGGATATTGTGGTGCAATCCAGCCTCAATGAAAAGAAAAATTAGACAAAAAAGATCTTAAAGAATTTAGAAGATCAATAAAGGATCTTCAAAAACAGATTAAAACAATAGAAAACAAAATTAATTTTTTAGAAGGCTGAAAAGAAAAAAGAATTGCAAAAATAATACATAACGGCTGGAATGTAGTAGGTAAATATTTACATGTTAACAACGTTACACGTGAAATTTTAATATGTGGTGAGAATGTACCATTTAAAGACGTAAAGTCGGCACAAATAGAAAGACTAAATAGTACTAGAATAGAAACTGTAACAACATGCGAACCTGTTAGAGTGAAAAATAAATTTGCGTGAGGCAAGGCTGCAGCTGGAATGCTTTTTGGAGGTCCTCTGTTGGGTGTAGGTCTAGGTCTAGGCGGATCAAAAAAAGACATAACAGGAGGCAATACAAAAACTACTACAACAGAAGTTCCAATATGTACAAGTCTAACTGTTAAAGTAAATACAACAGATAATACTTACAAAATTCCTATCATTTCTAGTCAGGTTAATTTAGAGTCTAAGATGTTTAAAGATGCAAACAATAATGCACAAAAAATTGTAAAAACCATAGAGGACATCTCTCAAGTAGATCTTAACACTAACTCCAATGCACCAGAAAATCACTCATCAGTTTTATCTCTTGAAGAAGAACAAGATGAATTAAATTCAAGACTAGATAATTTATATAAGCAAAAGCGCTTATTGTACAGTTAATAAAATTTAAATTGTAAGATTAAACGAAAAGGCAACCATGAAAACATGTAATAATTGCAAAAGAGCTTTTAAAAATCAATATTGTTACTGTCCCACATGCGGGCAAAACATTAATTTTCAATCTTCAATTTTAAAAAAAGATGACTCATCTGTTAAATATCTTTATGCTTTAAATGCTAGTTCGAAAAAACCATTTTGGTCATGTGTTAAAGAAAAATTACCGAAAATTCCGTCTTTGCTTTTAAAGCTATTAATAATAGCTTACTCTCTCCTTATGTTCTCGTTTTTTTGAATCGGATGAGATAAATCACACAATGCTTTATTTTTATTAGCTGGCTTATTTGTGATTTTTGCAGAAGCTTCATGATCTATTGTTAAACAGAAATATAATTTATCCACAAAACAAAGAATCATTGTGAGAACGTGTCTAATTATTGGATTTTTTATTTTGTTTCTTATACTGGCTTTTAGCACCAACGCTTATCAAAATAATTAAATTTTGGTGGAGGTGCGGAGAATCGAACTCCGGTCCATACTATAAATTGCTGCCTTTCGTTCACAAGTTTAGCTAGCTATTAATATTGTAGTTGCATGCTAGCTAGCCTGCCACAACTACAATTGTAAGTTTTATCTTAGCTAATTGGTATACCTACTACACCCAACTAGAGCATCCTTATAAAGATGATACAAAGGTAAACTATAAGGAGTCGTAAACCTTTGCATGCCGACTTACAAATAATTATGCAGCAAGGGCATATTGCCCAGAAACTTTAGCTTTGTCAACTAAATTTCGATGCTAATTAGTTTTTTACGTGACTAACAAGCCAAACACGACTTGCAAAACAACACATTCATAATATGTCGAATCCAGTCACCCCCATAATTTAACTTTCAAAGTGCAAAGTATAAACTCTTAACTAAAAGCATTATACTAAATTAAATATTTATTCACCATCTTTACCGCCAGAATCTTCATTACCTAAAGACTGCGTGGCTTCTTTTTGTTGTTTTAAATATTTGTCTGCCATTTTTTGTTCGTGCTTTTCTTTTTTGCGCTGTTCATCTGTTTTATTTGATAGTGGCTCGTGTACTTCAACATCTGCAAAAGGCTTAACACCACCATGGGCAAGTAGTATCTTCATTTCACGTTTTAAGGATCGCTCTAAGTTGCCTTTGTCGTGCTCCTTACAAGTAGCTACCACTCTAACAGTGATTGTAGTTTCTGCAAGCTTCATAACTCCCTTATAGAAAGGTCCATCTATAATCTCAGGCACCCTTGCAGCAACGTGCTTTAATTCTCTAGATAATAAATTCTCTAAGTAGGTGAGACTCTCCCCTGTTGGTAGAATTATATCAACCTTTGCATAAGAATCTAGCTTAGTTTTATTTATAACGTTTGAAATGCTTGAATTTCTCAATACTAAAACATTACCATTGGTGTTTTTGATTTTTGTTGTGCGAATTCCAATGTCGACTACTGTCCCAGAATGACTACCAACTTGTATAACATCTCCTACCCTAAACTCGCCTTCTATTATTATAAAAAACCCACATAAAATATCACTTACAAGGTCTTTTGCTCCAAAACTTAATGCAAGGGTAATAATTCCAGCACTTGCAAGAAGTGTTCCAGTATCTACCCCCAATACTCCCAAACACCAGTAAATCATAAATATTACAGTTCCGTATTTGATACCGCTAGATAACAACCTGCAAAATGTCTCGCCTCTTGTTCCTAAAATACTTGATAATAATTGTAAAATTCAGATAATTATTGAAGATATTGTTATTGCAACGCAGGCATACATAATTGATGCTGTAACAGCAAAAATATTTAAACCTCGTGTTCAGTTACCAGTTAATATATATGCAATTACAGAATTTTGAGGGAATATTGAAGATTTAAAAACTACAGACAAGCAAACTATGAATGCTGCTAGTCCAATAAACCATTTAAATACTGACCCAAGTTTTTGTTCTGGGGACTTTTCATTTCAGTCTAATCTTCTATAAAACCACCTACTAACAGCACTTTCTGTTTTTTTTGTATAGCCATTCGCCATAGTTACATCAAAAATTCTCCAGTTTGCAGATTTATTGTCAGTTAGATTATTATTGTTTTTAGTTTTAACCTTTTTTTTATTCCTTCCCTCATTGTTTGTTTGGCTAATTTCTTCTTGGGGATTTCTTTTTAACTCGAAAGAAAGCACAATAAAAATAAATAGTAAACATACAAGGGCAATTAAACCAGTAGATAAGGTAAGAGGTTCTCTTTCTGACATAAGCTCTCCCTCACTACCTGCAACAAACAAAAAATAGTTGTTTACAGCAGAGCATGTTGCAAAATACTTTTTGTTGCCAATTGTAATGTAGTCTGTGTATCCATCTTTTAGCTGAGCATTTGATATACCAACATCTAGTGCGGTTTTTCCTTGAATATTAGAATCTGGGTAATACTCAATAGTTTTAGTATCTTGATTTACAGCAAAAGCAAAACCATCAGCTCCTGCCTTAATTCCACTTAAAACATTATCAATCTTAACACTTTTCAAAAGAGCTTCAAGACGTTGAGGCCTAACAGCAATTTGTACAAGCCCGTTTGCATATCCGTCGCTGCTATATGTTGCAACTCCTATAAATTGTTGTGCCTCTCCTGTTGAGTCATTATGAGACATAGGTTGAACCAGCTCTCCTTTACCTGCAAGTAAAGCTCTAAAAGCATAGGAATCATCACTTGGATTTGTAGATAGAGAATAGCTTTTTAAAGCAGTACTTGAAGCTTGCATGTTGCCAGTTCCATCTATTACATAAACTGCTGCAATTTGCAAAATTTTTGATAGTTCTACTAATTTATCGTGATTAGCAAGTGAGGGGTTTTTGCTTACAACATGAGCAGCTACACGGCACTTGTCTAGATATCTTTTATTATATTGAGTTTTGAGATCCTCTGTATTTTTTTGTGTCTGTTTAATAGTGTTTGATACTTGGGCTACACGCTGGTTATTTATCACAGACTGACTTGACAAGGCAAATAGTGTTTGCATATAAAAACATACTCCGACAATAACAAAAAATCCAACAATAGATAATATTAAAGCACGTTTAGCAATATTTAAATTTATACAATAAGGACCAAAAGTATTTAATTTTTTGACTGTGTCCTTTTTTGTGTCGTCAATTAAAATAAAAATTCCATATAAAGAAATTGCGAGCATTATTACAAACAACACAAACAATATAACGCCAATAGCAATTGTTCTTGAAGCTCACATATCAGACTGCGGGACAACAAACACATAATAACTATTATCCAATTTTAGTGTTCCACAAAACACATCTTCCCCTGCAAACCTACATTCAAATGTGTCATTACTATTTAGATTTTGTTCACCAATTCCTAAATCTACTACATTCTTTCCAGAAATTTCAGAATTAGGATGATAGTTAATGTTTAAAGATTCCCCAGATACAGACATTACATAACCATGATTTCCTACCGTAATATCAGAAAGAACACTGGCCTCAGTAGATGTTTGCTCATTTAAAGACTTAAGCTCAGTTGGATCCTGTTCAATTACAACCATGTTTTGATTATTTATAGCAGAAGCATAATATCTATAAGTTTTATCATTGTAGGTGGTCTCTAATGGACTAGCAGATTTGCCATCTAAAACAGTTTTTAGCGAGGCAAATTGTGCGTCTTTAAAATCAGCCTGAGTGCTGCCCGAACTTGCTTGAACACTCCCTTGTCTATCAACTATAAAGATATTATCAACTTCTAAAAGCTCTTTATACGTTTGCATCTTGCTATTGCTAGCTTCAAACCCAGCATTGTTGTTAGCTATAAATGCAATACTGTCTGCCTTTGATTGAAAAACCGCATCATAGGTTTGTGTGTTTTGTTCATATTCGCTTTTTGCACTGTTTAGAAGTTCTGGTAATCGATCAGCTTGTTGTTCAATCTCTGTCTTACAATTTGAAAGAGAAATATTCTTTTGCATTTCAAAAACAATCTGTGCTACAACAAACATACATACGACAATAGAAGCAAAAACTATAATCATTTTCTTTTTAATTCTTTTGTCCATAAAACTCATTTCTAAACTATTTAATAAATTTTTTTCTTTAAAGTTGTAAAATTATATAAATTTATGATTGATTTTTGGAAGAAAAATATTGGGAAATATAAACTCTACACTTTCTTAAGCCCCTTATTAGTTACATTTGAGGTTTGCTGTGAGCTGGCTGTTCCCATGGTTACAGCAAAAATAATTGATGAGGGGATAAGTAAAGGCGATATCAACGCCATATATTTCTATGGTGCAATTACAGTAGTAGTTGCCTTTATTGCCCTTGTTATGGGAGTACTCGCAGGCATATTTGCCTCAATTGCAGGGTGTGGCTTTGCCGCTACTCTACGCAGAAATCTATTTTACAAAATGCAAAAATTTAGTTTTTCTAATATAGATAAATTTAGTCCTCCTAGTCTTATTACGCGCTTAACTACAGATGTAAACAATATTCAACTATCATTTCAGATGATTATTCGAATTTGTGTTAGAGCGCCTCTTATGATGATTGTAAGTATTATTTTATGTTTTAGTATAAATGTGAAAATTAGCATGTGGTTTTTGCTTGTTCTTGTCTTCATGACAATAGGGGCGCTTTTTATAATTAAAAAAATGATTCCGCTTTTTAAAAAGATGTTTAAAGCATACGACGATCTAAATTCTTCTGTTCAAGAAAATATAACTTCAATAAGGGTAGTTAAAGGTTTTGCTAGAGAATATTTTGAAAACGAGAAGTTTGGACGTGCCGCTACTTTTTTATATAACATTAGTGTTAGAGCTGAGCGATTTATATGCCTTAATATGCCACTTTTAATGACAGGGGTTTCTGTTTGTCTTTTAACACTTGTATGAATTGGCTCGAATGAAATCATACATTCCAATATGACAGCTGGCAATTTTACAAGCATGGTAAGTTATGTTATGAGTATGTTGATGTCTTTGTTGATGGCAAGTTTTGTTTTTGTTTACGTCTCAATGAGTCTCGCAAATGCTGAGCGTATTAATGAAGTATTGCATGAAGAGCCTTCACAAAAAGAGCTCGAAGAATCAAAAAAAATATGTGATGTTAAAGATGGAAGCGTTGATTTTAAGGATGTGTGTTTTAAATATGATAAAAAATTGTGAAATTGTACTCTTTATAAGATAGATTTACATATTGAGTCAGGGCAAACTATTGGAATAATAGGTGCAACTGGAAGTGGAAAGTCAACATTGGTTAACCTAATTCCTAGATTTTATGATGTCGATTCTGGTGAGGTACTAGTTGGTGGAGTAAATGTTACCAACTATGATATGACAACTCTACGAAACAATGTTTCAAGTGTTTTGCAAAATAACGTACTTTTTAGTGGCACTATTCTTGAGAATTTGCAATGAGGTAACAAAGATGCAACTAAAGAGGAATGCATGGAAGCATGCCGTCTTGCCTGTTGTGATGATTTTGTTAGTGAATTGCCTGACAAGCTCGATACTCATATTGAACAAGGAGGAACTAATGTCTCAGGTGGACAGAGACAGAGGCTTTGCATAGCTAGAGCATTACTTAAAAAGCCAAAGGTTTTAATTTTAGATGATTCAACATCTGCAGTAGATAGTGCAACAGAGCATAAAATAAGAAAAGCATTTCTTGAAAATGTTCCTGATTTAACCAAAATTATAATTTCACAAAGAATAAACAGCATTCAAGATGCTGACAAAATTATTTTAATTAAAAACGGCATGATTGAGGATTTTGATACGCATAAAAATTTATTAAAGAACAACGCAACATATAAGGAGATTTATGAAGCTCAAATGTCTGCTGGTGGAGACTTTGATGAAAAGCTAAATGCTTAAAAGTTAAAAATATTTATGAAAAATAAAAAGCAAAATAGAAAAATTGATTTTAAAGGTCTTCAGAGAGTACTTAACTTGATGTTTAAAACCTATACTTGATCTTGTGTTTTTGTTGTATTAGGAATAATAGTTTATAGTATTTCTTTAATTATTGTAATGACTTCAATTCAAAACTTGATTGATAATACAATTATTCCTATGACAAATGAATTTAATCAATATGGAAGTGTTGATTATTCTCCTTTAATACAACAATTTATTTTCATGGCAACTATTCTTATTGCTGGTACGTTTTGTTCTTGATTTTATAGCAGAATTATGGTTAATGTTTCTAATGGGACTTTGCTAATAATTCGAAAAAAGCTATTTGAAAAGATGGAATCATTAACTCTAAGATATTTTGATACAACAAAACATGGGGACACAATGTCTGTCTACACTAATGATATTGACACCCTAAGACAACTTTTAAGTCAGGGTTTCCCACAATTTGTAGACCTTGGACTAAGCGCAATAACCTCATTTATATGTTTGATGTACTTGAGTGTACATTTAACAATTTTGTGTTTATTTATGATTGCTTTAATGATGATAGTTCTACTCAAACTGGGAGGTAGCGCAACTAAATACTTTAGAGATCAACAAAAAGGTCTTGCAAACATTAATGCGTTTATAGAAGAAATGATAAAAGGGCAAAAAGTTGTTAAATCATTTTGTCATGAAGAGGAGAATAAAAAAAGTTATGATGTTCTAAATAATCATCTATTTAATGTCTCTTCAAAAGCAAATGTATTTAGCAGCATTATTATGCCAATATGCGGAAACATGGGCAACGTTACGTATGTGCTTGTATCAATTGTAGGTGGTCTGCTAGCTATTAATACAACTGGCATTATTACCATTGGAAGCTTGATTGCGTTTTTAACTCTAACAAAGAGTTTTACACGAATAATTACACAACTAAGTATGCAAATGACATCAATTGCAACAAGTAGTGCTGGTGCTGGACGTGTATGATCATTAATGGATCAAGTCCCTGAGGAAAACAATGGAAAAATTAAAATCGACAAAAAAGAATCTAAAGGGGAAGTAATTTTTAAAGACGTTAATTTTGGATATAACCCGGATAAACAAATCTTGTTTGATATAAATATAGATGCAAAACCTGGCAAGAAAATTGCAATTGTAGGTAATACAGGTGCTGGTAAAACAACTATTACCAACTTAATAACAAGATTTTACGATATCGATTCTGGAAGCATTACTCTCGACGGTGTACCAATTAAAAAAATTGACAAACAAAATTTACGCTCAAATATTGGTCTTGTTCTGCAGGATACTCATCTCTATAATACCACTGTTCTTGAAAATATAAGATATGGGCGCCTTGATGCAACAGATGAAGAGTGCATAGAAGCTGCTAAGTCTGTATATGCTGATGAATTTATATCTCACATGCCAAATAAATACGACACAGAACTTAAAAATGATGCAGCAAATTTAAGTCAAGGCCAACGTCAATTAATTGCTATTGCTAGAGCTGCAATCTCTGACCCTTTAATTTTAATTTTGGATGAAGCAACATCAAGTATAGATACCAAAACAGAACGAGCAGTACAAAAAGGGATGGATAAGCTTATGCAGGGCAGAACCTCATTTGTTATTGCTCACAGGCTTTCTACAATAAAAAATGCTGATTGTATTATGGTTATGCAAGAAGGTAAAATTATAGAATCTGGAAGTCATGAGCAACTGCTAGAAAATAAAGGCAGATACTATCATCTCTACACAGGAAAGTAATCCATAAACACTAAGCATAAAAACTCTCTTAGGTCTTTTTAAATGATTTTATACGAGAGAAAACATAATCACTTTTTACACAAGGGCTCTCCTGTATGTCAAAATTTTAAAAACAAACATTTTTACTATACTAGTTGTGTTAAAAACTGTGTATTTGACTGTAGTTATTGTTTTTTAAAGGGGATGTATGAATTTAGGGATATTGTAGTATATACAAATTTAGAAGATTATTTTAAAGCGGTTGATGAAAAGCTAGAGCAAATACCAACTGGTGACAAACTTTATTTATGCGTTTCATTTGATACAGACTTAATGCCTCTTGAAGATAAACTTCACTATATAAAGAGATGATGCAACTATGCAAAAGATAAAAAAAATTTAAATATTGAGATCCGCACAAAGGGACATAATTTAAATAGTTCTTTTTGAGAAGAAATTGTTAATGACAACTCTATTTTTGCATTTACTTTAAGCCCACAATCGTTTATTAGTCTTTTTGAAAATGGAACATCAAACATAAAAAAAAGATTATCTACTATAGAGCTTGCACAAAAGCATAATGCAAAAGTAAGACTGTGTTTTGACCCTATAATTTATAAATCGGGTTGAGAAGATCATTACGAAAACTTAATTGAAAACACTTTCAAAACTATTGATAAAGATAAAATTCAAGATGTATCAATTGGAACTTTTAGGATTAGCAAGACTTACTTAAAAAACATGAGACGCCTATATCCAAACAATGTTTTAGCTCAATTTCCATACGTCTTAAAAAATGGATACTATCAATATGACGAGTGAATAGTAGACAAGCTTGAAAGTTTTATCTTAGATAAATTATCAAACTATATAGATAGGGACAAAATTTTTAACTGACATTAAGATTTATGATAAACAAAGACTCAGAATTTTTTAATAAACTATCTAATGATTTATGCTGTTCACACAGTATGAAAGAACAACTAGGCCAACTAATAAAATTTGCCAGACTTGCAAATATAGATTACAAAAATTATATTAACAACAATTACAAAAATAATTCCCTACCAGCAAAAAATAAATCTAAAGGTATTGAGTTTATAAATAATTTTAGAGAATATTTAATTGAGAATTTTTAAATGTCAATATCAAGTTCTACTGGGCAGTGATCAGAGCCATAAACTTCAGTTAAAATTTTTGAATCTTTAATTTTCTCTTTTGCAAATTCACTTACTAAAAAATAGTCTATACGCCATCCTATGTTTTTACTCCTTGCATTAAATCTATAACTTCATCAAGAATATGCATCTTTCTCATCTGGGTAGAGGTATCTAAAACTGTCAACAAATCCTGAGTTTAAAAGCTCAGTAAAATCCTCTCTTTCTTCATCAGAAAATCCTGCATTTCCTCGATTTGACTTAGGATTTTTTAAGTCAATCTCTTGGTGTGCAACGTTTAAGTCCCCACACACAATTACTGGCTTTGTTTTTTTACTTGTAGAACAACGATTTCCGGACTCTAATTCTTTTAAGAAATTTTTAAATTGTTGACCTCATTTTAAACGTTCGTTAATTCTTGCAAGTTCATTTTTTGCATTTGGTGTATAACAACACACAAACCAAAAATTTTTAAATTCAAGAGCAACTATTCTGCCCTCGTCATCAAGTAATTGTTTATCACTGTCTTTTGCTTTTTCATCATTACTAAAAATATTTTTAATAACACATAGCGGTTCTACCTTCGTATAAACACAAGTTCCTGAGTATCCCTTTCGCTTAGCAGAACTAAAATATTGAAAATAGTCTTCTCGTTTAAAACTTATTTGTTCTTCTTGGGCTTTTGTTTCTTGTATTGCAAAAATATCGGCATCAAGCTCATCAAAAGTCTGCTCAAAGTCTTTTTTTAATACTGCTCTAAATCCATTTACGTTTCAAGAAATTAGCTTCATAATGCAACTTTAATTATCTTTTTTAAAAAATAGTCCTTTTGCTTTACCAAGTAAAGACTTGTTATTTTCTACAGGCTCTTCAACTTCTCTTATTTTAGCTTGTTCTTCTGCCTGTTTCCTTTGATCTCTTTTAAGTTTTGCTTGAGCCTTTTGTTCTGCTCTACTTTCTTTTGTGTGAAGTTGTTTTATTTGTGCAATGTGTTCTCTTCTCATTCTTCTAATTTGACCTAGATCAAGATACAAAGTAACAAGTATGCACACATAAGCTCCTCCTAAAAATCAAACACTACAACCCTCTGGGAACACGTCAACTTGTGTTACAACATAAGACATAACTACACAAAAAACTGAAAGTATTAAGAATACTACTCATAATCTCCTCACAATTTTAAATTTTTTTGTTTTAGGATCTCCATATTTACGCTCGTCTGCATATTGTTGTTCCCGTGTTTGTCTTCTTTTAGACTTTTTTTCTTGCCGAGTAGGAGTTTTTGCAGTTTTTTTCACTGTTGTTACTCCACTTGATACTTTTGCTTTGGGTTTAGCAGAAGATGCACTTTTTCGAGATACTCCTCCCACTTTCTTGTCTGTGGTATAACGTTCATTCATTGGATTTCTTTGACTCATAAAAAACTCCTAAAATGTATGTTTATATATTTTAAGATTATACAACAATTTATAAACATTATTAAGCATCTAGCATTTTATAAACAAAATACTGTTATGAATTTTCTGTGTGATAAAATTTTAAAAATGCAACTAAATAGCTCAAATAAAAGACAAAGAAGATCTAAAAGGCAACAACGACCATCTGTCCGTAGAAAGTCTAGTGCTTCTAGGGCAAGTGTGAGAAAAAATAGAAGAATTAATCGTCTAAATAGAGCTTATAAAAATTCGCAATCAAAACAAGCAAACAACAGCAAAACTTACAATTCATCAAAACCTAAAAGGTCTTTAATGCTCACAAGAAGAACTTTACTTTATGGGGTCTTGGGTGCAGGCATTTTAGCTGCTGGAGGAGTTGGAGTTAAAGTTGCAAGCGAAAATATTATTCAGAGCACAACAACTTCTACTATTTTAGACGTCAAACAATCTGCAGTTGCAAGCTCAGAAGACCTCACAGAAGACACTCAATCAAAATGATTTAGTCCTCAAACAACAATTGATCTTCCATATGGGACACTAGCCTGGGCTAATGATAGTAATTATATATGTTTACTCATTCCAAACACAAACCCCAAGCCCTTATGCTCTGTTGCTTTAATTAATATCAAAACTCAAAAACAAACCACAATAATTGACAAAGCATTAAATCAAAATACTGGGTTTGATATATATGACGTGCGAGCAAACAATTCTGGTATTGTTTGAACAGAAACTAATATATTGTCTGGCGAATGAAAAGTATATATATCCTCTCTTGATAACTTAAAAATTAGTCCTGTATTAGTTGATGAGGGCACATCTAATTTTGATATTCCATCAGTTCAAGTTTGTAACAATAATGCACTATGACAAATCAACTCAAAAAAAGACTCTGACAATAAATCAACAAAGAATAACTCAGTCCTAAAATCTATACCTTTTGCAGTAAACGCTGTTAGCGAGACTACTTTTGTTGAAAACTTAAATATGAATAGTTTAACAACTGGGCAGGACAATATAATTTATATATCTCCATCAAGTTTTAAAACTCCAATTTACGTTTACGAAAACTCAATAATAGTTTCCCCCAGAGCACAAGATAACACAACCTATATTCAACTTACCTGTCTTGATGTCGATGGAAAAGTACAGGACGTACTAACGCTTCCTCAAAACATGATACCGCTTGAAGCGAGTTATGGGCCTACCGGATTTAACTTTAGTTTTGATGCGATTTATACACAGGGTAAAGGATTGTCTAAATTAGGCACCTATGTGCCTTTCTCACCTCCAGCTAATCAAGAAGGAGCAAAATATAATAGTGTAAGATGATTTAACTTTTCAAGAACACCTAGTGCGCCTCCATGCTGGTCAAATGGTTATCTTGTTGTTAGAGGGACTATGTCAGTTTGTGTTTGTGATATAAATAATAATACATACACTATTCTTGAACGTCCTAATGCATCAGAGGACTATGGAGATTATCTTGTTAGTAACGGCAATTGTGACAAGTTTGTAACCATTGCAAATATTAATAACACCAAAATAAGTGGAGAAACAGAGAAGAAATCTACATTGAGAATTTGATCGAAAACTTAAATTTTTTGAATTGGTGCAAATTCTGGCATCATTTTTCTTGTTTTGTTGTTACGCTCAAATTTTACTTCAATAGTATCAGATTCCACTTTCACAACTACCCCAATTCCAAAAACCTTATGTGATATTTTGTCTCCAATTTTGTATGTAGCTTCTTCTCTATTTGACATTGTACTTTCTTTATTGTTGTTGAAAAAGGAATCTTTAGATAATACGTTGTCTCTTTTTTTGTGTAAATTTTGTCTTCCAGGTCTAAATTCGCCATTGTATTTTCACTTTACTTTATTTTCAACTTTGCCTATTCCTGCAATGCCGTGTCTATCTCCTCTTTTGTCTCACCCAAAGCCTTCATAACCATCACTTCCACAACCTGTTGTTATTTTATATTCATTTGGAATTTCATTAATAAACCTACTTGCAGGATTATATTGAGACTTTCCTTGAAATTGTCTTGCTTGTGCACAAGTTAAAACAAGACTTTTTTTTGCCCTTGTAACTGCAACATAAGCAAGCCTGCGTTCTTCTTCAAGTTCGCCTAAATCAGAAAAACTAGAAAAATGTGGAAATATACCTTCTTCCATACCAGTAATAAAGACATAGTCAAATTCAAGTCCTTTTGCTGAATGAACAGTCATTAAAGTCACACTATTCGTAGATAAATCTTGATTCTTTTTTTCTGGATCATCCTTATCGTCGTTTTTAGAGACTGTCCCTAAAGTGTCCATATCTGTTCTTAGTCTAAGCCAGGACAAAAGATCTTTTAGCTTTTCTCCAGAAAATTCTTCATTTTCATATCTATCACTATTATTATTCTCTTCTGCCCTGTTAAAAAAAACTTCTTTTGAATTATGAGTTTTAACAAATTCATCAATTACTCCCAAAAGCTCATTTATATTCTCAATTCTAGATTCTGCTTCACCAGTTTTTTGTGAACGTAGATCATCTATAACTCCTGTGCTGTCAAAAAACCGCTGCATTCTATCTTTTAGAGAATCCTGATTTTTTGTAATTGCTCGAGTATTAAATTTATATTGATTTTCAATATTTTTCTGTGTCTCTATACACTTAATAAAGCTCTTTATGCTATTTTTTGTAAATGGTCTAATATTGTCATCTTCTGCGACATGCCCTAAAGCTTCATAAAAAGAGCAATTATATTTATTAGCGATTTTGTGTATATAATTTATTGTAGTTCTACCAATTCCACGTCTTGGAACATTAATTACCCTTTCACAAGAAACATCATCGTCAGAATTTAGCAAAATCGACATGTAGGCAATCATATCTTTTACTTCCGCTCTTTCAAAAAACTTTAGTCCTCCAACGATTTTATACGGTACACACGCCTTAATAAAACTGTCCCCAATAACTCTTGATTGAGCATTAGTTCTAAAAAAAACTGCTATATCACGATAAGATATGCCTTTATTTTTCAGTTTCTCAATCTCTGAAGCAATTCATCTGCCTTCATCCTTTTCATTACTTGCGTGATATATATCAATTTTGTCACCAACATTCTCCTTTGAATAAAGGACCTTTCCTTTTCTGTTGACATTATTTTGGATAATTGAGTTAGCTGCATTTAAAATATTCTGAGTAGATCTATAATTTTGTTCAAGCTTTACAGTTTTAGCTTGTTTAAAGTCTCTTTCAAAGTTTAAAATATTGTTGATATCTGCACCGCGCCAACTATATATACTTTGGTCATCATCTCCTACAACCATTATATTCTGGTTTTTTTCTGCTAACATTTTTACAATCTCATATTGAGCTTTATTTGTATCCTGGTATTCATCAACCAAAACATATTGAAATCTTTTTTGATAAATTTCTAGAATCTCATAATTATCTTTAAACAGAAAGTAGGTATAAAAAAGCAAATCATCAAAATCAAAGGCATTTAATTTTTTTAGTCTTTTTTGGTATTCAAAATATACTTCACTCGCAACTTCACTTGATGGATCAAAAACAATTTTTTGAGATTCCTCTGGTGTAATTAATTTGTTTTTTCACTTTGAAATTTTGGATAAAACCATCTTTTCAGAGTATGCTTTTAAGTCAATCTTTAAATCAGCCATGACAATTTTTATTAATTTTTTTTGATCTTTATCATCATAAATACTTCAATTATTTTTTAGTCCGATTTTATCTGCATACACTTGTAAAATTCTCACACACATACTATGAAACGTACATACTCACATACCACTTGTTCTCTCTTCCAAAAGATTATTGATTCTTGATTTCATTTCATTTGCAGCTTTGTTTGTAAATGTGATTGCTAAGATGTTTCAAGGCGATACATACCCTTTTTCTAACATATATGCTATTTTATAAGTGAGAACTCGGGTCTTACCAGAACCAGCACCAGCCAAGACTAAAAGTGGTCCTTGCATGTAGGTGACTGCTTCTTTTTGCTCACGATTTAAACTAGATATATCAACAGACATAACACTCCTAATCTAGATAAGTTCTTTATTAATTGCATGTGCAATGTTTCTCAATTTTTTTAACAAATTTTCAAATTGATCAAAATTTAATTGTTGAGACCCATCACTAAGAGCACTTCTTGGACTGGGGTGAACTTCAATCATAATTGCATCAGCTCCAGCGGCTAGAGCAGCACAGGCAACAGAAGGAACAAGGTCAGAATGGCCTACAGAATGGCTTACATCAACGCATATGGGAATATTAGTTTGTTTTTTGATAACTGCTACAGATGAAATATCTAACGTGAATCTAGTAGAAGTCTCAAATGTTCTTATTCCTCTTTCGCATAGGACAATATTTTTATTAAATTTAGTAATATATTCAGAGGCAGAAACTCATTCATTAATTGTTGAAGCCATACCTCTTTTAAGCATGATTGGTTTGTTGTACTTTGCACTAACACTACCGCACTCTTTTAAAAGTTCATAGTTTGTCATGTTTCTTGTGCCAATTCAAGCTCCATCCATATAGTTATATATTGTATCTGCATTAACAACACTTGTAATTTCTGTTAAAGATTTAAGATTAAACTTACGAGCGTTTTTTCTTAATATGTCTAATCCATCTTGTCCTAATCCTTGAAAGGAGTGCAAGTTTGTTCTAGGCTTAAAAGCACCGCCCCTAATTCAGCTAAGCCCATTATTGTTTAAGAAAGCACAAACCTGCTCTATTTGTTTGCTTGATTCAATTGAGCAAGGACCTGCAATTATTGTAACTTTGTTTTTTTGTGTTAAATTGTTATTCACTTGGAGATTCTCTAATTACTTTAATAATTTCTGTAAATATCTTCCGAATACTATCATCATACAAAGGACCTTTATTTTTTTTACAAAGATCTTCTAAAATTTCTGTTTCTCTACTTGGAATATAAAGCGGCATGTCTTCTTTGTTTTTTATTTTTGCTATTTTTTTTGATAGTTCTGCTCTTTTGTTTATTAAAAGGAGAAGTTTATCGTCAATATTATCTATTTGTTCTCTATATAAGTTAATGTTTGTATTCATATTTGCTACCTTTTTGTATGACAAAAATATCTACATTGTTAATTATTTTAATAATTTTATATTAAAAATTAATCAAAAAAATAAGTCAAATTAACTCTTCTGTAATAAATCTTTCTTTATGCTGAAACAAAAAAATGGAGGTAAATATGTCCTTTGTAAATAGCTATAAAAATCAGATAGAAGGATCAAACAATCTTGAAAACGAGCCACTACCCTGAGAAAGTTCAGACTTACAAATAAACAATCAAGAAACAAAAGTACCAAATTCAAAAATACAAAACTTTAAAGGCAATAAATTAAAATTTGCAATTGGAACTTTTATTTTAGTATGTCTTATTGTTGGCTTTACGTTATTTAAAACATTTAATAATCAATCTACAGTTAGTCTAAAAACGTCAGAAACAGGCAATGCGTCTGAAACAACAAAATCAGAAATACAAGTGCATGTTGGAGGAGCTGTTAAAAACCCAGGTGTTTATAAGTTAAGTTCAGGCCAGAGAATTATAGACTTAATAAATCTAGCTGGAGGACTAAATACAGATGCTGATTCGGACCAAGTAAACCTGGCAAAAACAGTTGAAGATGGTGAGCAAATAATCATTCCCTCCAAAACTGCAAGCACCTCCACAAACGCTGACAGTAGTTCTGCAACCGGTTCAGGAACACAAAACGGTAAAGTTAATATTAACACTGCTGATGCAACTACTCTTCAAACTTTATCTGGTGTAGGAGCTTCTACAGCTCAAAAGATTATTGACTACAGAAACTCTAAAGGAAAGTTTAAAACTATTGACGAGATAAAAAACGTGTCTGGAATAGGTGATAAAACATTTGCAAAATTTTCAGATAAAATTTGTGTTTAGTTAAATTTCTAATAATTTTATGAAATCCAAAAAAATTGTTGTTCCTAAAAAACCTATTCTAACGCCGCTTTTATTTTTAGCACTTTTATATTGAGGAATATCTGCACTACTTTACAGTAACGGGCAAAAACTATTTAATAAAGAAAATTTAAACTTCAACTTTTTTAGTGTAGATCTATTTATTCCAGTAATTTTAATTTCTTTTTTAGGCATTTTATTTGCACTATTTATTGCCTTTAAAAGAAAGAAATTAACGTCATGATGTGTGATCCTTTTGAGTTTATCGTTAGGTGTTTTTTCGACTATCGTTTTTATTTATAATTTTCAATTAAACACGCAAAATTTATTACAAGAAAAAAACGGCAAGTATACCTTTGAGGTTAATGAAGATCAAAAAGCAGGAAATTACTACAATACTTGCACAGCCAAGGTAATAAATTCAGAAAATAATAAAATCGATAACATAAAAGTAAAGCTTCAGGTTGATAAAGATTTTGACGAGATACATGCAGGGGACATTCTTGAGGGCAATGCTACGTTCCAACTACCTTACACTACACAAAGTGATAGCTATTGACAAAGTGGCATATCAGCAAGTGTAAAACTTGAAAATCCCAAAAAAGTTAAAAGAAGTGATCTTTTAGGGGTTTTATACTCGCTTAGAAATAATTTAATAGATACCATCAGATCTTTTGATTGAACTGATGATACAAGATCAGAAGCAGAACAATTACTTAATGCAATTGTTTGTGGTCAGCGTATTGATTTGAATAATGGAAGTATTTATGAATCATTTAAAAATTCAGGTCTTGCTCATTTAGTTGCAGTATCAGGAGCTCACTTGTCTTTAGTCTCTACGATACTACTTCTGTTTTTAAAAAACTTAAAAGTGAAGAAGTTAATAATACTAACCTTTCAAAGTATATTTATATTTGGCTATCTTGTCTGTTCTGCAATTCCAATTTCTGCTCTTCGTGCAGCATTTATGACATATGTTGCAATGTTTGCTTTTTTTAGCAAAAGAAAACCAACACCAATAAATGCATTGTCCTTGTGCATAATTATTTTTATATCGCTTGATACAACAAGTGCAGTCTCTATTTCTTTTGCTCTATCTGCAGGATCAACACTCGGCATATTAATATTCTCTAATTATTTTACTTACTGAATTTATAAATTAATACCAAATTGCCCTAACTTTATCAGTTCTGCCCTGTCTTTAACTATTTCTGCAAGTATTTGCTCTCAACCTTTATCTGTAAGCATTTTTAATCAGCTCCCTTTGATTGCACCAATTAGTAACGTTATTTGTACTCCTCTTTTTTCTTTGCTTTGTGGTTTTGGCTTAGTATCTTCGCTTTTAGCAACTTTATTACAATACTGACTTCCGATTTTTTCACAATTTATAATGTGGATAAGTTATTTAATTGCTCAATCAATGTGTATTATAGTTAAATTTTTAAGTTCAATTCCTTATGCCTGCATTCCTGCTACTTGTAATATTTATATAGCAATTTTAATAACCGTAATACTTTGTGTTTTATTCTATTTGTTTTGACCTAAGGAAAACGTTGATAACAATAATGCTTTTTCAGGATCTTATTATCAAGTAAAAGGCTCTCTTAATAATAAAAATAACATATCATGTCTATTTGTTCCTAAAGTACCTAATAAATTAAATTTTAAATACAAAAAATATGTCGGTTTTGCATTTATTGCGATGTCTTGTATGTTTTTAATATTTATTGTTTGGCCTAAAAATTCAGGTGACAAAATTATTATGTTAGATGTAGGTCAAGGAGATAGTATTTTAGTAGAAAGTTGCGGTAAAACTTTTATGATAGATACAGGCAACAAGGATAATCTTTTAAAACAAAGACTCTCAGAACAAGCCTTAACTCACATTGATGGGTTGTTTATAACGCATCCAGATGATGACCATTGTGGGAGCTTGGATATCGTATCAAGCTTGCTAGTTGTAGATAATTTTTATTGTGCTTATGACTTAACTACAAATACAGATACTAAATGCAAGAAACTAATGGATCAAGTGAAAAAAATGAATACAAAAATAAATCCATTGCATGTTGGAGATACAATAAGCTTTGGAAATGTAGAGTTCAAAATCATATGGCCAGATAAATACACAGATAATGGAGGAAATTGCGATAGTTTAACTGTTCTAGCTAATTATGATGTGAATCATGATGACGTTATAGATGCAAGCGTTTTGTTATGTGGAGATGCAGAAAAAAATCAAATTAATGACATGATAAAATTTAACAGACTGAACAAAATAGACATATATAAAGTAGGTCATCATGGTTCAAAGAACGCCATAACACAAGAGGACGCAATAAAACTGTCGCCTAAAATATCACTTTTTAGTGTTGGAGCAAATAATCGGTATGGACATCCTGCAGATACAACCCTAAGCTATTTAAATAATTCCAGAATTTTTAGGACTGATAAAAATGGAACAGTTACATGTGAGATTTTTATTAGTTCTATAAATGTAACATCAGAGTCATAATTTTTAAATTTTTTATATTTATAAATTTATTTAAATTAAAATGGTCTTATGATGAACAATAAAAAACAATTATCTTTAGTCTATGCAATAATAGGCGACGATAATCTAAGAAAACAAACAGTTTATAAAAGACTTAATAGCAGGCTTTGTTCCCTTGGAAATATAAAACTCAACACATCAACGTTCGATGCAACCGTACATCCAGTTCAAGAAGTAATACAAGCTTGTATACTTATGCCTTTTGCTTGCGAAAAAAGACTAGTTATAGTAAAAAATGCCGAAAAGTTCAATAAAGATAATACAGAAAAACTTATTGATTATATAAAGAAACCAGTTTCTTCTTGTTTACTGCTTTTAGACTTTAAAACTTTAGCAAAAAATACAAAGCTGTTTAAAGCAATTAATAATGTTTCTATAGATTCTATTATTGACTGTAAGCTTCCAAAAAGTTATCAAATGCTACCTACTGTTAAATCTATTGCTACCTCTAATAATTGCATAATAAATAATGATGCAGCAATTCTTTTATTAGATATGGTTGGAAATGACACAATAACTCTAGATTCTGAAATAAAAAAACTTAAAGAACTTGCAAAAGACAATCATATTGATATAACTTGTGTTGAAACTTTAAGCAAAAAAACTAATGCCCCAAAACCATGAGAGTTTGTAGGCAAATTTGCTCTTCGTGATTTGAATGCTTGTATAGACCTGTTACACACCATGGATGAAAACGCACCTTATATTTTACTCCCAATGATCTGTAAAAAAACAAGAGAGCTAATCTGTGCAAAATCATTTGGAAAAAATGCAGACGACAATACGATCGCAAATGAATTAAAAATCAACTCTTGACTTTGTAGAGGACTATCTGAAGCTTCTAAAAAATGGTCAACTTCTGAGTTAAGTAATGTATTAAAACTTGCCCTTAAATGCGACAAAGAAATTAAATCAAAATCACAAAAAGCGATATATTTTGAGCTATTCTTAGTTAAATCATTATCTAAACAGGAATGTTAAAAGTTTGTATACTATTAGTATTCTATAACTTTCATGTTTTCTAAAGCTTCTGTAATTCATGGTGTATAGTCAAATTTACGCTCTTCCTTTTCGACATATTTTGTTTTTGCATGTGTTTCTGGATTATGAGGCATAAACAACGTACAACAATCAGGAGCATTCTGAATAGAAAGGTCATATGTTTCGATTTTTTGAGCCTGTTCGATAATCTCAACTTTATCACTACCAACTAGAGGGCGCAAAATTGGAATTTCTACTGAGGCATCAATACAACATAAATTATCTAATGTTTGCGACGCAACTTGCCCTAGACTCTCCCCTGTAACAATTGCTTTTGCATTTATTTTGCCTGCAAGTTCTTGGGCAATTTTAAGCATTAGTCTCCTGTATAGCACAATTCTTAATTTTTCTTGGCAATCACTTGCAATAAGTTTTTGAAATTTACCAACTCTTATAATAAATAATTTTTTTATACATCCTGTTTCTGAAAGTTTTGCTGAAATTTCATCTGTTATATATTCGCTCTCAGAAGAAACTATAGGGGCTCCACTAAAATGAACACCATAACAACTAGCTCCTCTTCGTGCAAGCTTCCATGCAGCAACGGGAGAATCGATACCGCTTGATAACATACACAAAACACGCCCACCTGTACCTATAGGCAAACCACCTACTCCAGGCTTTGTTACACCATAAACATAAGCTCTACTTTGAATTACCTCTAGGTGAATTTCAAGTTCAGGATCAACCATTTGTACCTTCACCCTTGGGTACCTATCGGAAATTAAGCCTCCTACTTGGAAATTTAATTCATTAGAGTTTATTTTAAAATCTGTGTGGTTACGTCTCGCCTGTAATTTAAAAGATTCTACGTTTGAACCACCAGCCTCTTCCATAACTAAGCACCCACATTCTACAAAATTCTCTATACTTTGTTCACACTTAAACCCTTTTGACACTCTTGCACAACCTGGTATTTTTGATATTATTTCATAAGCAAGTTGAATGCTAGAATTCTCACTATTACTACTAAATTCAATACATAATCTTCCACTGATATTAAAAATTTTGTTATAAGTAATATTTTTTTTATCTAAACATTCTTTAATGTTATTTAATAATTTATTCTCAAAATACGGTCGATTTTTCCCTTTTAATCCAATTTCATGATAATGAACCAAAATAACACGCATAAAATTTTTTTTCATATTATTGCTCCTATATAAACATAAAGCTTCTACAAATGTAGAAGCTTCCTCAAAAAAATATTTTTGTTATTGTTTAATGTGCTTTTATGTCTATAGAGTCCTCAGCAGGTGTAATTTCACCTTCTGCAATCTCATCAAAAGACATAGATAGTGGCCTATAATGATTAGCACGTGCCAAATCGACTGCTGCATCCATAGAAAGTGCTCTTACATGTTGACCATGCATCATTGCATTAATGTCATTTGCCCTCTTAGCTGCTTCTGCACAAAGCAAAAATCTGTCATTATCTGCTTTATCTAACAAAACATCAATTTTTGGTTCAACTAAACTCATATTCCCTCTTTCAAAAATTACTTACAAGAGTTAGTGATTTTACAACTTTTGTATATAAAGTCAACAACTTCTTTGCTTGCAATATCAAGTTTGTCGTTAACAACAATTTTATCAAACTTATCTTTAAACCTAAGTTCACTTTTAACAATATCTAACCTTTTTTCTATCTGATCAGGATTATCGGTTCCTCTATTTTTTAATCTGTTTTTTAAAATTTTTAATGATGGAGGCATAATAAAAATTAATTTAGAATTTTGGTAGTATCTTTTTACATTCATTGCACCATTAACATCAATACATAACAATGTGTTTTTACATTTACTTAATTGTTGTTCTATAAAAAACTTAGGAGTGCCATAAATATTACC
>CAVGFB010000141.1:0-4485 GCA_963628375.1 Gorillivita sp. (SeqCode) | reverse complement strand
TTCTAATTGTAATCTTTTGTTTTAAAAAAAATTTTAGACCCTAAAAAAGAGTCTAAATTTTGTCTTATTGATTATTTGTTGTTATAGACATATTATTGTTAGTTATCGTCTGTACTGGATGAACTTGATGATGTAGTTGAACTTGATTTATTATATTTTGCCATATCTATATTATAAGGCAATCCGGATGGAATTTCGTATTCTTCAATTACAACATTAAATTCTGTTTTAAAGTCATTAATGTAATTATTAAACGTTTCTGTTTGAGCCTCATCCTTTTTTTTGTCTTTCGCATAATTTAATATATCAGTAGGAACTTGTGAAACAGAAGTAATAGAATCAGGAGCCTTTCATTCATCAGTAACTTTAATGATGTGGTAACCATCATCACTTTGGCAAAGCTCAGAACTGATTTTACCGTTTTCGACCTTACCAAGACCTGTAGTATAGCCTGATTTATAGGTGTTACACTTATCTCAACCTATATCTCCACCCTTAGATTTTGAGTTTTCATCAGTTGAATATTGAATAACAGCGCTATCCCATGTCAAAGTTCCTGCATTCAATTGATCAAGAACCTGTTGTGCCTTTTCTTTATCCCCAAGACCAAACAAAATATGGCTGGAGCGTTTTGCATTATTGTATGTTGATTTGTTAGTTGTCATATAAGATACCATATCAGCATCTGTAGGATCAGTTTTAGGAGCTACCTTTTCTTTAAGCTTTTCTTCTAAAGTTTTTGTTTTTGTATATTCATAGTAAGAATCCTCTGTATACCCCATTTTTGACAAACCATCTTGATAATTCTTATCGCTGCTGAATTTATCACGTAGAGATTTAATATGTGCTTGTATCTCATCTTCTGTAACCTCTATATTTTCTTTCTCTGCACAAGCACGTCTTGTAATCTCGTTTTTCTCAAAAACTTCTTGTAGAATTTGAGTTCTTATATCAGCAGGAGTTTTTCCATACATTGAAAGATATTTTGCTCAGTTGCTAGGAGAATTTTTATAGTTAGCGTATAAACTTTGGTGATTAATATAATTTGTAACATCGCTTTCTTTAATCTCATAAGAATCCACTCTAGCAGCAAGGCCAGCATTTGGTTGTAAGGCTCCCGCAACCTGGAACCCTGTAATAATAACAAAAGCAAGAACTGCCATAAAAGCAATACACCCCACAGCTCTTTTTAACATAATCTTGCGGCTCTTTTGCATGTGTCTTTGTCTTGCACCTGAAAATCTTTTTTTCTTAATGTCCTTTTTCTTCTTTTTTACATCGACCAAAACAGGAGGTTTTTTCTTCTTTCCAAAAGAGAACGACTTATTCTCATTTTTTGAATCCTTTTTTTGCTCTTTAGCTTTTTTTGCAGCTTGCTTTGCTATATCGGCAGCTGATTTGGTTTCCTTTTTATCTGCTTTTTTATCTTCAGGCTTATTTTCTAACTTTTCTTTTGTATCTTGTTTTTTAACTTCTTTTTTGCCTTTATCGACACTAGATGCACTTTTTTTATTCTCTTCAACTTTATTTTTTGTCTCTTTAGTTTCTTTTTTATTTTCAGGCATATTGTCTCCTATTTCAAAATATGTACGTATTCTAACAAAACAAAGTTATATTAGTAAAATTTTTATCATTACAAAATAATTTTAGAAGTTTTTAAATAAATAGCTATAATGTTTGACTGTTACAAATTTTGTGACTCTCGGGACGTGGCTCAGCTTGGTAGAGCGCCTGGTTTGGGACCAGGATGTCGCAGGTTCAAATCCTGTCGTCCCGACCATTTTCTTTAATTCATAATTAAAATCAACATTTATATAAATATTTATTATGAACAAAGAATACTTTATGAAAATTGCATTAAGCCTAGCTAGAATTGCATACCTAAAAGGTGAAGTCCCAGTTGGTGCAATTGTAGTTAGAGACAATAAGATAATAAGTTATGCTCACAATATGCGTGAACAAACAAATAGTCCGACTTCTCATGCAGAGTTTATTGCAATAGATAAAGCTTGCAGATCATTAAATAGTTGACGTTTGCTAGACTGTGATGTTTATGTAACGCTTGAGCCTTGTATTATGTGTGCTGGTATTATGCAACAAAGTAGAATAAATAGGTGTATTTATGGTACAAAAGATCCTAAATGCGGGGCACTAGGGAGCTTATATAATATTCACAAAGATACCAGACTTAATCACAATTTTGAAGTTATACCAAATATTCTTCAAAAAGAATGTTCTCAAATTCTTAAAGATTTTTTTAAAAACAAAAGATCAAAGCTTTAAAGCTCTTCTATTGCTTTATCTGCCTTGCCTAAAAGATCTATGCCAGAAGAATATTCAGCTTGAACACTTGTGATGCGAGTGTTTAGCACGTCTGTGGTCTGACTTTTATTTATTATGTCAATGTAGACATTAATATAATCTTTAAGAGCTGCTTGAAGTTGAGTAAAAGCGTCTGAATACAATTTATGAACATTATTATAATTATCTGGAACAGTCAACTTATTAAACGTATCAACCTTGGATTGTATATTGTTGTATGCTTCTTTTACTTTGTCTATATTTTTCTTTTTTAAATAAGAATCAAAATTAGATAGACTCGAATTTATATCTTTACTAAGCATGTTTACACTTGATTGATAAACTGATTTCTGAGCACTTTCATTATTTGAACTAAGCAAAGTTGATGTCGAGCAGCCACTAAAACAACAGCTTAAAACAACACAACTTAAAAGTGATACGCACATTAAAGTAAATCTTTTTATTTTAAAATTTTTCATAATGCCTCCATTAATAATTATAGGATACATAATTAAAATAAATTAAAGAATTTTGCTTGTTATAAATTTTATGATTAAAATTTATAATTTAGTGTAAAATTCAATTCACGGGGTGTTAGCTCAGTTGGTTAGAGCGCCGGCCTGTCACGCCGGAGGTCGAGGGTTCGAGTCCCTTACATCCCGCCATAATTATTCACAAAACTCCAATAATCAATATTCTAAAAATTTCTGATTTTATTTTTACTTAACAAGGTATTTTGTAATAATTTAAAGATTTATCTAGATTATAGGTTTATAAGTTAACCCATACTTCTCATTTGCTCTAAGGTTGAATAATATCAGTGTTCAGAATTTGGCGGGCAATATTTAACTGCAAATGATCTGCAAATTGTATATCCATAGTCTTCACTCAAACGTTTAACATGCTCATAGATTGCATCGTGTCAATTATCTCAAGAAGACTGTCCTCATCCTCAGGCGTTATGCGGCAAAAAGCACACTGCACCTTTTGAGCTTTCCGTATTGCTTATAGCAGCAGATCATCTAGGATCTATCCCATATTCCCACGCAGCTTGTGCAAAAATACTTCCACACCCTGAGAGCGGACTACCAGATAAGTATACATCAAGCTTAGAGGTTCACTCTGAGATAAAATTATCATGGCCCGCATCTCAATTAATCTCACTTAAAGGAGGCAGGCTATATTGAATCATCTGTCTAGCTCTGTTATTTTTTGCATTATTTATATGATTTAAATTGTCAATATAACGTGCTTGCATCTCAGCCTGTATGCGCTGTTCACGTTGTTCTAGAACTTTAGATATTGTTCCTGAAATGTCACGCGTAGTGTAAGATGTAAGTTCAAGACGCTGCTGTTGGATAACTTTAGTATCTTGATTGTAATCTATAACACCAACTTTTGAGTTAATGGAAATTTTTTTGTCTCCTAATCCAAAATATTCACTGTTCGGAACATTACCATGCAAGATCATACATACAAAAATAATAATGTAGAATAAAAAAACAACAGCAAGAACAATGCATATTGTTTTAAAAGATATGTGGAATTTTTTATTAGGTGAAAGCAATCTCATTGTTCTGTATCTTATCACAAAGCAACAAATAAACAAAAACCCCTTATAACTAAGGGATTTTAGAAGCTATATAATGAATTTAGATGAGAATTTACCTAGACTCTCTACCAAATAAACTCAATATTCTTACAAACAAATTGAAGATATCAAGATACAGGGCACAAGAGCAATCAATTGCATTGTTAACTGTATAAGGCAACCTTTGAGACCTAGCTCAATCATAGCCAATATATCCACAAAATATTGCAGCTACAACAATGTCAATCATGGTAGGGTTGATTCTAAATATAAATACTGTCAGAAGTTGAACAATCATTACACATAATAAAGCAAAAAACAAACCCCTACCAATGCTTAAGAAAAAATTAGGGAAAATAACAGCCATGCATATCATAAGACCAGTAACACACATTGTAGTGAAAAAAGCTTTAGAGATTATAGTTGATGAAAACTGGTGACATAAAATACACAAAAACAAACCAAGTGGTAGTACAAGCAGGTTGTATCCTAAAAAGCTAGTAGACGCCTTGTCTGATTTGCTGCAAACAACAGCACCTGCAACTGCAAGAACAATATAGCCAATTAAAAAAGCAAAATAAGTCATTGTACTT
>CAVGFB010000140.1:0-5960 GCA_963628375.1 Gorillivita sp. (SeqCode) | reverse complement strand
GCCCTGCACAAATCGAAATTAAACCACCTAAAACTCACACTAATATATGTAGTCCTGGTTGGCCTGTGAGTGCTGCAACTTTTCCAGCTTTAAAAAATACTCCTGCTCCAATAACAGTTCCCATTACCGTTGTAAGAGCAGGGAAAAATCCAAGTGTTCTTTTCATTTCATTTTTATTATTCATATAAAACTCTCAATATAAAAAATTTATAACAAATTTATTTCTTTATTTTTCACTTTCTTTAGCAACTAGGAAATGATCTACAATATTTTCTATTCTATCTAAATCTACATTTCCACCTGAAACAATTAATACAACCTTTTTATCTTTTATATAATTATCAACTTTTCCTGATAAAACAGCTGCAGTAGAAAGTCCCCCTGCTCCTTCAACTACAATCTTAGTTCTCTGAATTAAATCTTTAATAGCTAATTCAATTTCAGTTTCTGTTACTAAAACCATATCATCAACAATTTTATTAACAACATCAAATGTTAGGTCTCCTGGGTATGAAACATGACATCCATCTGCTATTGTTGGTGCTTCATCATGAAATACCTTTTTTCTTTCTTTAAATGATGCTGTCATACCGTGACAATTTTGTGCTTGTACTCCAATAACTTTAATGTTTGGATTAAAGGATTTTAATGCAACTGCAACACCAGAAATTAATCCTCCACCTCCTACTGGAACAATTACTGTATCCACATCTCATATTTCATCTAATATTTCTAATCCTATTGTTCCTTGTCCTACCATTACTTCTTTATCATCATATGGGGGAATATATGTAATATTGTGTTCTTTTGCATATTTTTCACAAAATTCTTTTGAATCATCAAATTGATCCCCTTCAAGTATTACTTCTGCCCCATAACCGCGTGTAGCATCAACTTTAGCTTTTGGTGCCCCTTTAGGCATAACAATTGTGCTTTTTATACCTAAAAGTTTTGCTGTTAAAGCAACACCTTGGGCATGGTTTCCTGCAGAACACGCAATAACTCCATAATCTTTTTCTTTTTGTGTTAACTGTGAAATTTTATTAAAGGCTCCTCTGAATTTAAATGATCCTGTTAACTGCATATTTTCTAGTTTTAAATATACTTCTCCACCAGTTTTTGCAGTCATAAACATTGATTGAATCATTGGTGTTTTACGTGCATATTTTTTTATAACATTTTGAGCTTTTCTTATATCTTTAATTGTAATTGGTAAATTTGATAGATTCATATTCTTTCTTTCTTTCTTATTTTTACATTTCACTAAATTCTACATCAATAGAATCAGCAAGTGCTTTAGAAACTACTTTTCCTTTATAAACACTCAGTCCTGATAATAACTCTTTTGATTTTAGTGCTTCATCTAGTCCTTTAGTTGAAATATCTTTTAGAAAAGAAATGTTTCCTTGTGCTAAAGCTATTGTGGCTGTTCGTGGTGTTGCACCTGGCATGTTTGGTACAGCATAATGAATAATACCGTGTTTAATAAAAACAGGATCAGCATGGTTTGTTGCATGGTCTATTGTCTCTACTGTTCCACCTTGATCAATAGCAATATCTACAATAACAGAACCTGGTTTCATTGATTTAACCATATACTCTTTGACTAATTTTGGTGGTTTTGCTCCAGGAATTAATATTGTTGAAATAAATACATCAGCAAGTTTAATATTTTCTTCTAAAGATTCAGTGGATGACTTAACAACTTCTACTTTCTTTCCTTTATAATGATCTTTAAGTTGGTTTATACGGTCATCATTAAGCTCAATAATAATAACTCTACACCCTAACGCAACAGCAATATCTGCAGCATTTTCTGCAGCATTTCCTCCACCAAATATAACAACTGTGCCTGCTTCAATACCTTCAATTCCTGGTAATAGAATTCCTTGGCCTTCATGTTGTTTTTCTAAATAATATTGCCCAATATTTACTGCTCTCCTACCAGCAATAGCCGACATTGGTTTGAGTAATTTTAAAACTCCATCAATTGATATATTTTCTCCTGAAATAGCCGTTACTCCAACTTCCATCATTTTCTCAACACATGCTTTATTTGCTGCAAGATGTAAAAAACCTCATATTATTTGCCCTGGCTTAAAATACTTATACTCTGATTCCATTGGCTCTTTAACTTTTACAATTAATTCAGCTTCTCATGCAGTTTCAGTGTCAACAATTTTGCCTCCTGCTTCTTTATAATGGTCATCTGTAAAACCGCATCCTGCTCCTGCTCCACTATCTACTAAAACTTCATTTCCAGCGTCTACTAATATTTTTACATTTTCTGGGGTCATTCCTACTCTTGCTTCACCTTGTTTTGGATCTTTAATTACTCCAATTTTCATTTTTGTTCCTTTCTTTTCTTTTTAAATTTTTATTTTAGCATTTTTTTGTTTTTCTTTAATTGTTTATTTTTTGTTTATTTCTTTATATTTTTGTTTGTTATTAATTTGTTTATATATTTTTCTTTAATTTTTTATTTTTTTATATATATTTTTGAACAATAAAATTATTTAATTTTTTTGGTAATTTAATTTTTATCAACATTTACACAAAGTTTATTATAATAACAATTCTATTTTTTATTTTACAAATGATTAAGGAGTTTTATGAAACGAACATATCAACCAAATAAAAGGAAACGTGCAAAAGTTCATGGGTTTAGAGCACGTATGTCTACAAAATCAGGAAGAGCTGTATTATCATCAAGGAGAGCAAAAAACAGACAGCGCGTTTGTCTTTAATTTGAATACTATAAAAAGTTCTCAAGATATTAATTTTATTTTTAAGGAAGGGAAAAGTTTTTATTTTCCTTTTTTTATAATAATTAGAATTAGTAATACTAATATAAAAGGTGATATAGCTTTTATTGCAGGAAAAAAATGTGGGAATGCTGTTTGAAGAAATAAAGCAAAAAGACGTCTCAGACTTATTTATAGAACATTAATAAAAGAGAATTTATTGAGTAATACCTATAAATATATTTTTATTGCAAAAAAAAATTTATTAAATTTAAAATTTAAAGAAGAAAAATGTATAACATGCAAATATTTAAAAAAAATAGTTTAAAAATATTAAATTACATTTTCTTATTTCCAATATATTTTTATAAAATTGTAATCTCTCCATTTTTTCCTTCTTGTTGTAGATTTACACCAACATGCTCAGAATATACAATACAAGCGATAAAAAAATTCGGTGTAGTAAAAGGAATAATAATGGGAATAATTAGAATTTCAAAGTGTCACCCTTTTAGTAAATATTATGGATGAGATCCACTACCTAATAAATTTTGTTTAAAAAGAAACAACAATTTAAGTATATATAAAAAGGATTAATATGTGAGAAGCGTTTAAAGATGGAATATTTTTTGTAATAGATTTCTTTTTTAAGATCTGTGGTGATTGAGGGTTGTCAATTATAATCATTACTTTAATTTTTAGAACTGCTCTTTTACCATTAATGCATAAATCTACAAAATCATCATATGCTATGAAAGCAATGAATCCAAAAATTCAAAAAATTAAAGAGATGTATGCTGATGATAAAATGAGACAAAGTCAAGAAATGCAAAAAATCTATGCTGAAGCAAAATTTAATCCTTTATCAGGATGTATTCCAATGTTTATCCAAATGCCAATTTTTATGGCCTTATTTCAAGTTCTTCGTGAAATGAGTAGTAGACCTGAAGTAGAAAGTACTAATTTTTGTTTTTACAACATTATTCCTGATTTATTAAAATCGCCTAGCGATGCTTGAGGCTCAGGATTTATAAGTTCAATTCCCTATCTTGTTTTAATTATTATTTTTGCTGGTGCTACTTTTTTGCCAATGATTATTCAACAACAAAATAATTCAGATCCAAAACAAAGAAAACAAACACTTATAATGTCAGGGGCAATGTCCATTATGATGATATTTATAGGATGAGGGTCTCCTGCAGGAGTATTACTTTTTTGAGGAACTTCATCCATCATAGCAGTAATACAACAAAGAATATCTATGAAAATGTTTGAAAAGAAAGAAAAACTTGAAGAAGAAAAAAAAGAATTTCAGCCAGTACAAGTTAATGTTGTAAGAAAAGAGAGAACAAAAAGACCAAAAAAGAAAAAATAAAATTTAAGGAGATAAATTGAAACAGAATCGTGAAATACCACAATTAACAGATGAAGAACTTGATAAAGTAGCAGATACAGCCATTGAATATATTAAAAAAATAATTTCTAAGTTTGAACTTGGAGAAATAATTATTAATGAATACGAAGGGTCAGATAGAGAATTAATTTTAGATATTACTGGTGATAATTTATCAATTTTAATTGGTTCACATGGACAAACTCTTGATGCACTACAACAACTAATTACTACAATTCTATCTTATAATCTTAAATATTATTATCCTGTTATTATTGATGTTGAAGGTTATAAAAGTAGACAAAGAATAAAAATTGAAAAAAATGCAAAAAAACTAGCAGAAAAAGTATGAAGATCTAAAAAACCATATCATATGAGACCAATGAATCCATACAAAAGAAGAATTGTACACTCAATATTAGCTGGAGATAGCAGAGTTGAAACACAAAGTGAAAATGAAGGAATAAAAAGACACTTAGTTATTTATCCAAAAAACTAATAAATAATTTTTCTAATAATTAATTGATGGAAGAAATTTTAGAAAGTATTCAAAACAATAAACTTTATAAAGAACATTTTATTTTAGTTAAAAAAGCTAATAAAATTACAAATATTACATCAATTAAAGACTGAGATAAAGCAAAAATACTTCATGTAGAAGATTCACTATTACCAATACACTATATATTGTGTTTTTTAAAAAATAATAAGTTAAATAATATTGCAGATTTAGGTTCAGGTGCAGGATATCCAGGAATTCCTATATCTATTTATTTAAACTCTTATAACTATAATTTTGATATTTCTTTAATTGAATCAAATCAAAAGAAATCAAATATTTTAAAAAATTTTATTTATCAATTAAAATTAAAAAACACATATGTATTTAATTCAAGAATTGAAAATATTAACAAAAAGTTTGATATTGTAGTATCTAGAGCACTGTCATCAATATCAAGTATTTTAGAACTTTCCTCCCCTATTATAAAAATTGGAGGAATATGTATTTGTTATAAAAGCGATAATATAAAAGAAGAAATTGAAGAAGCTGATAAAATCTTAAATTTATTAGGTTTCGAATTATTAAGTAACAATTTAATGTCTCTTTCTAATTCAAATAAAAGAAGAATTTTAATTTATAAAAAACAATCAGAAGCAAAAATTAAACTTCCTAGAAAACTCGGCTTAGCTCAAAAGAGACCATTAAAATAAAAAATTCATTACTCTTTTAAATTTTAAAAAAATTAACATTTTTAATTTTGTATGTTTTTAAATTTTTATATTCACTATTCACTTAGAAAAAAATAAATCTTTCAAAACTTTCAAAGCTACTAAAAAAACTTTTGACTCCATCAATATCCTTTAAAATAGTTTATTTTTAGAGTTTAAATAATTGATTTATTTATACATAAAATCAAAAACTATAAAAAACATAGACAAAGTTGAATGAAATTTTGTACTTCATTTTCTTGCTAATGATTATCTTTATTAGAGTTAATAATAAAAAAATTTTTATAAATACAAAAAAATAACTATCCTCTTTTCCATTTTGTATTTAAAAACATCAAAACTTATTAAAATTAAAATAAATCTTTCTAACAATGATGATTATATTTTTAGATTAGTATTTAAGTGATTCAAATAAATTCAAACTTGATAATAAAATAAAGTTATATAAAAATAAAATTTATAAAAATGTTTTTCGTTTTCAATAAATGTTTCATGTGAAACAAAAAAACTGAAACATAATTCTTTAGTTAATTAGAATGGATTTGTAAAATGTCAAAATATAAAAACACAATTTAATAAATAAATTATTAAAT
>CAVGFB010000139.1:0-9753 GCA_963628375.1 Gorillivita sp. (SeqCode) | reverse complement strand
CTTATTATATTGTCTATTGAAGAAGTGTCTGTAACACATACAGGGCATCCAGGACCAGATACTAATTTAATATTTTTAGGGAGCAGTTGTTTTATCCCAAATTTTGCAATATTTTGAGTATGAGTTCCGCAAACCTCCATAATATATATATCTTCTTTATATATATCTGAAAGATATTTTATACCATCAAGGATTTTATCTACATCTAAGCTGGTCATTGCCATGTTTCTCGTAATTTAAAATATATATAAATAATATTTATTAACAATTAAGCTTATTGGAAGCTCATTATTTGGGCAAAAACTTCGTTTGTTTTTTCTGCTTCTTTATCATCAATAGTCTCAATAGCAAATCCCGCATGCACAAGTACATTGTCCCCTATTTTTGCATTAGGAACTAAGCTTAATGGAACATCTTTTTTTACACCGTTAAAGTCAACAAGCCCTACGTTTTTATTTTCAACCTTTTTTATTTCTAGTATTTTACCTGGTACAGCTAAGCACATAATAAAATTTTAGTTATTTTTTAGATTTATTATTTTTTAAGTTTATCATATTTGCCCCAACATAAGCTTGTCCTAAGCTAATGCCTCCATCGTTGCATGGAACGTCTCTATTAATTGCCACATTAAATCCGCACTTTGTTAGTTGTTCTATACTTTGCTCAATTAAATACCTGTTCATAAAGCATCCCCCACTTAAAGCAACCTGTTTTAGACCGTATAATTGATTAGCAACAAGAGCAACATTACACATTGCTTCTATAATCGCATTGTGAAAATTAAGACTTATTACACAAGTTTCCACATCATTCGAAAGGTCTTCCAAAATAGAACTTAACATGCTTTTTATATCAAACAATAAAACACTTGTGTCATGAGCAGTAGAATTTTTTGTAGCTGTATTTTTTACGATATCAATTTTATAACGTGGATTTTTTTTGTATTCTAAATCAGCGTTTTTGTATATTTCTGATTCTAGCAGTATGGCAGCTTCTCCCTCATATGTGGGCTTTGTGCATACTCCAACAAGTGCAGATACTGCGTCAAATATTCTACCTAAACTTGAAGTATGAGGAGTATTTACTCCGCTTTCGATAATAGAATTTAAAGTATTAGCTTCCTCATCATCAAAAATTTCTTTTGCTTGTTGAGTGTCTTGTAATTCGTATGTCCATAACATTGAATATGCCATATTAAGTGGGTTTTTTATACAATTCGTAGATCCTGGCATTGGGATATAGCTAAAATTAGCAAATCTTTCAAAATCATGACTATTTGCAATTAAAACTTCACCGCCTCATATAGCACCATCAACCCCAGCTCCCGTGCCATCAAAGGCAAAGCCAATAGCAGGCTCTGTTATATTGTTCTCGCATAAAACAGAAGCAATATGGCTAAAATGATGCTGCAGTTTTACTACATGATTAAATTTTGATCTATTGCTTTCAGCTCATTTAGAAGTTAAATATTCAGAATGTAGGTCTCTTACTAAAATATTTGGTTTAAACTTAAACAATTTTTCTAATTTTAATCTTGTTTCGTCCCAAAACGTAAAAACATCTAAATTCTCAACATCGCCAATATGTGCAGAAGTGAAAATATCTGTATTCTTATCCTCTGCTGGTCTTAAATAAGAAATCGTATTTTTTTGTTCTGCACCAGTAGAAAACACCTCATTATTTGTTTCAAATTGAGCTTTTATAGGAACAGGAGCATAGCCTCTAGCTCGTCTTATCATTTGAATTGCATTACTATCTCCTGCTTTTATAATTCTTACAACGCTATCGTCATAGCGAGCAGAAATTTCTCTGTCGTTTCCTACAAAAGCATCTGCAACTCCTTTAAGCTCTCTATATGCTTCTTTATCTTTTGTTACAATAGGATTATCATAAATATTTCCTGACGTCATAACCACGTACTTAATGCCAACTTTTGCTAAATCATTCAACAGTATTGCTTGAACAGGCGTGTATGGAAGCATAACTCCAATTTCTGGGAGACCTTTTATGATATCAGATGAAATATAACTATCAAAATTTTTGCTCTTCTTTAAAAGAACTATTGGCTTTTGAACACTATCAAGAAGCTCCGCTTCTTCTTTATTAACAAGAGCAATTTTTTCTACATTCTTAATACTGTTTGTCATAATTGCAAACGCCTTATTGCTCCTCTGTTTTCTAAGACGTAATTTTTTAACAGCTTTTTTATCATTAGCATTACAACATAAATGAAACCCACCAAGTCCTTTTATTGCAACTATTTTGCCATGTTCAATATATTCAACGCATTTTTGAAAAATTTCATCATTCTCGTCTCTGTTGTTTGCTCATAAAACATTTTTACCATTATCCGAGCTTCAAGAAAGGTGAGGTCCACATATAAAACATGCATTTGGCTGAGCATGAAATCGTCTATTAGCTGGATCTTCATATTCACGCTGACACTCTTTACACATCTTAAATTGATTCATTGATGTGGTCTTTCTATCATAAGGAAGAGAGTTTATAATAGTAAACCTAGGCCCACAATTTGTGCAATTTATAAAAGGATAACGATATCGTCTTTTAGCATCTTTATGAGTTTTATCAAAAAGCTCACTTAAGCAGTCTTTGCATATAGACAGATCTGCAGACACAAGAGTGGTTTTGCTCTCTTGCTCAGTGTTGTTGCCCTGTTCTGTTGAAAGTCTAATTTTAAAATCTCTATAATTTTCAAGCTTGGATTCTTGCATATCAACTTGTTTAACACTTGACGCAGGTGGAGCTTCATTGGCAATAGAGATACAGAAGGAATCCAGATTACTATCCTCCCCCTCTGCATGAATATGAACACCATCAGAAGAATTCAATACTCACCCACATACAAGGTTTTTTTTGGCAAGTCGATATATAAATGGTCTAAAACCTACACCTTGTACAATACCTGATACATGTATGTCTAGAGCTGATTTCATATTGGAGGTGGTGGTCAGGGGGGGACTTGAACCCTCGGCACGCGGATTTTCAGTCCGCTGCTCTACCGACTGAGCTACCTGACCATCTTTAGATTACGAATACTAACACAAAAAAATAACTTTTATATTTAAAATTTACGTTTTTAATAAACAAAGATATTAAATTATAAGTTTTATATTTAAATAGATTTTTGATTATTTATCTTTTATTTGCAAACAAATTATGTCTACATTATTTCATAGACAAATACGTCATTTGTTTGTTCAATAAGCGAGATTGAGGACGAATCCAATGATTGACTTAAATTATTTTTTGTACAAATGTATTTAATTCCTATTTTTTTAGCATCTTGTGGAGTCATTGTAACAGTAAATGAGTCAGGTGCGTTAAGAGAAAATTCTGTGTCTCCTTGTTTTTTTAATTTAACGATAATGTGTGCATAGCGATTGTAAATTTCTTCATTATTTCTATTAACGTCTAAGCTTTTCCAACGTTCTAAATTTGGGTATATATTAATTGAGTTGACAGTTGGAGCGCCAGCTGTTATTAATAGGTTTGCAGGAATTTCACTACCTTCACATGCTCAAAGAGCTGACACATCTTTATCGTGAACAGATTTTACAAGTTTGTATGTTGAATTTTCATAGACAAAATTAAGTCCAACTTGAACTGGGTTAACGAGTCCACCAGTAAAAAGCATCATTAGAATTAAGAACAAAGAGCCTAACACTTTGTATTTAGAATGATTAAGTAGAAAATAAAATGCACAAGCAAAAATAAAACATGAAATAATTGTTCACTTAAGGGTAAGATACCCAGGTAATGCGTATCTACACAAAACAACAGCAAAGAAGGCAAAACAAACAGAGACAAATATAGTTATTAATTTTTGATTAGTTTTAAGCATCGAAAGTGAACGTATTAGCAACATAATATTAGCAAAGCCTGACACTTGTACAAGTCTGTGAGGTTGACACATATTTAATAATGTTATTTTCTCAATAAAAACTGGCAAACCAAAAATAGCGTAGACGTCTAAAAATACAACTATAAATAAAAGACCTATCATAAGTGGATCTTTAAGTCTTTTTTTAAACATTATCACAAGCGACAATATGATAGGTAGAGGAAAAAAGTCAATAAAAAAAGCTTCTTCACAAACATTTCTACCTAAAAAATTGTTTAGGTTTATTGGATAAAAAATATTAGCAACATATTTAAAAAGATCATATATATTTCCTCCTCCATGAAAATCCCTTATACCAGGATATGCAGTATTTAAAATAGAAGAAATAGTATCTTTAGACATAAATATTACACGCGAAAACACTAGCAAAAAAATTAATACACAGATCAAACAACTAATAATTTCTTTTATGTTGAATTTTGTTTCTTTTCTATACATAATAAGCACACAAATTTCTAAAGTTAAAATAACATATGCAATTGGAATTTGCCAGGGAGGATAAAATACTAAAACGTATCCAAAAGCACAAATACATATTAAAGATATACAAAAAATACGCTTTAGTAATTGTCCATTTGAAGTTAAAAACTCTTTAAAAGCAAGAGTAGCAAGTTGTGCATATACAAAAATTTCAACAACACCATTAACAGCAAATCATCATTGTACAGTTGGTGCAAATGTTATAAGGCATGCATATGCTATAGCTAGATTTCGTTTGTCTTTAGTCAAAAATCTTCCCATTTCAAACGAAACAATAAAAAGAGTAATTAATCTCCCGTACCAAAAGAAACTTAAACCCATCGCAGGAGGCAAAAATAGATAGCCCCAGTGAAATGGCCTAAAAATTTCAACGATGTCAAAAACTGGAGCACCGTATTCTAAGAAAACATCTGTTGAACAACCGCGCACAACATTACTAAAATATTGGAATAAACCTGATGAATCTGAATATTGAGACAATGCAAGGGGCGTTAAAACATTATACTCATCACCCCTAATTCCCCTTGTAATACCAGCTAAAGTTGTGTTGTTCTCTAAATCCCATATACCAATAGAGCTTCCGTTAACTCCAAATACAACAAGGACACAAAAAAGAACAGCACAAAGCAAAAATCTATACTTAAATATAAAATTAAATGTATTCTTTTTGTGAATTAAGCAAACAAAAATCAATGCGGTAAAAACAGCGATAGCAAACATGCCTTTAAAGCTTACAACTGAAGCAAGAGATACAATTGCAAGATATAAATAGCTTTGAGTATCTTGTGAAATTACTGCTTTATTATAGAAAACAAGACTAGTAATAAAAATAAAAGAACCTAAAATAGCAACAGAAAATTTAAATATATAAAAACGTCTTGTCATTAGTAAATAAGTTAATTAAAGTATATCATTTAATTATATATTGAAATTGAAAACAAGATAACTTGACTAAAAGCATTAATCTTTTAATTAGTAAATGATTTTTTAATTTTATTAAAACTTATATCCTATCAATCACATAACTAGACAACATAAGACCTGCAATTGGTGGTAAATAGCTTGTAGATCCAAGATTTTTATCAATTGGTTTATACGGAAGTTCATAAGAATATAGAACATCTAAGTTTTTTATTTTTGACTTTCTTGCTTCATGCCTCATCTTTTTTGAAAGGTGGCAATTTTTTGTATTGTATAAATCATCAAACTTCAATTTATTTGGATTTCTTTTTAGCGCAGTTCCCATGCAGCTAATAATAGGAATTTTATTCTTTTGGCAAAAATTAACTAAAGAAATTTTTGCTTTTATATCGTCAATACAATCCACACAATAATCAATTTTACTTTTATTTTGATTCAACAACAAAGATATATTGTCAGAATCTAATTTTTCAGAAATTTTATGCACGTTTATGTGAGGATTTATATCTTTTAGATGTTCTTGTGCAACATCGACTTTTAACTTTCCTACTGTAGAATTTGTGGCAAACAATTGCCTGTTGATATTTGATAATTCGATTTTATCATAATCAATAATTGTAACACTCCCCACACCTGACCTTGCAAGTGAGCATACACAATAAGATCCAACTCCTCCGAGACCAGCAATAACAACATGCGAATTAAAAACCCTATCTAGTTTAATCTTTCCATATAGTGATATTAATCTTTCAAATTGACTACCCATAAAAATTAAAAATTTAAGAAAAATAATTACAAAACTCCATATTTTTTATTTAATTCTTTCCTAATCTGCTTTCAGTTAGGCATATATAAATCCATCAAATTATAAAAATCCCTGCCATGATTCGAAACTTTTAAGTGAATGATTTCATGGAGCACTACATAATCAAGGTATTTTTTGTCTAATAGAGCAAGTATAGAATTAAGCGTAATAATTTTTGTTTTACTGTTGCAAACACCTCAGCGGGACTTCATATATCTTGCTTTTACGCTTTTAGGAAAAAGTTCTGTCTCAATTTCTCATTTGAGAACATATGGTCTTACAATTTTTAACAGTTTGTTTTTTAGATCTTTTTTCTCTTTATCGCTTAAATTAAGTATTTTACTTACAGTTTCGTCTTGTATTAAATCTTTTTGATGAGATAAATTTTTATTAATTCATAACTTATGATCAAGAACAAATTCTTTTATTTCTTCATACGACACATGCTTATTTGCAGATATATTAACTTGTCCTGTTTGCTTAGATATTTTTAAGTTAATATTTTTTACTGGTTTACGAGTTAAAACAACACGTATTCCATCTATAAAAAAAGAACTTTGATTTAAATTGAAAGACTCATCTATTGAAAGCATTTACTTAATATTGTTTTCTATTTGCTTTTTTATATGCGTATTTCATACTTTTGATGTTTCAGGATACATAAGCTTTCCTTTATTAGTAATATCAAATAAAGTATGTTTATACACTTCAATAAAAAGCTCGTGTAGAGAAATTTTCCCAATTTTGTTATAAATTTCAGCTCTACTTTTATATTTACGATTTGGCTCTAGTGCATCAGCACAATATATTGTCATAGAAAGCCCTGTCATATGTTTATTTGCAATAGTGTGATTTGCGATTGCTTCTAAAACGTCAACTGGAATCGCACTATAGTTATATCCAAAATAGCAAGCCGCAGTAAGTCCGTGCATAACTTTTGGCATGTTATCTTTTACAAAAGGGTCAATCATGTGATCCAGTCCTAACTCCTTGATTCTCCTTTTCATCTCATGATCGTCATAACATTTGTCTCAATCATGTAAAAGCGCTGCGAGTTTTGCTTTGTTTTCATCAACGTCATAAGCTTTTGATATCATAATAGCTGTATCAACTACACCTAATGTGTGTTCATATCTAGACTTAGAAACTCTTGACTTCAACTTTTCCCTAAAATAATCATACAAATCATCGTTAAAAGGCGTTATTTTGCCTTTACTTAATTGAAACTTAGATAACATATCAAAAATATTATCAAACATTGCTAATCTCCTACAACAGAAGTTCCTATATTTTGACCTCTACAAACTTTGAGAATATTACCTGGAGTATCCATATTAAATACACATATAGGAATCTTGTTATCTTGGCACATACTTATAGCAGTTAAATCCATAACTTTGAGATTGTCTTCAATAACTTTATTATAAGTTACTACGTCATATTTTTTTGCTTCTGGATTCTCTTCTGGATCACTGTCATAAACACCATCAACCTTAGTCGCTTTTAAAATACAATCACATTCAAGTTCAAATGCTCTAAGGCTTGCATTTGTATCAGTCGTAAAATAAGGACTACCAGTTCCACCAGCACATATTACAACATAACCCTTACTTAAATATTGTTTTGCTTGCCTAATCGTGTAATAATCACATACTCTATCCATTTTAATAGAACTAAATACATGTGTTTTCAATCCATAGAAGTTAAACAAATCTTGCAGGGCAATGCCATTTATTATAGTTGCTAGCATGCCTCTATAATCTGCATTTGTTCGAATAAGCTCGTTATTTTTGTATGCTGTAGCACCACGAGTGATATTGCCACCTCCTACAACAATTACAACTTGCACTTCAGAATCAACAAGTTGTTTAAGTTCATCAGCAATTTTTTTAACGAGAGATGTGCTTAGTTCACAATTGTCTGTATTAGATAATGCCTCACCACTAAGTTTTAAAAGTATTCTTTTATATTTCATAAAAACCCCTAATTTTGTGTTTAATTAAATTTTTCTTTCGGACGCTTTTCCCTTTTGTATTTTATTATTTCTCACTTTTTATTTTTTGCATAACGTTCAAGTTTATTATCAGGATCAACTGCAACTGGATTAACAGCCAAGCTAAGCAATGCTTTGTCTGTATGGTGATCAGCAAAAACATATTCTACACATCAATTACCTCTGCCGAACTTTTCATTTGCATATTCTGCAAGTCTAGCAATCTTTTCTTCATTTGCACAAGGAACACCATCTACTTCACCTGTATAACAATTATTATCATTTTTTAACATTTTTGTTCCGACTACATCATTAAAAACTCCATCTTTTATAAAGCTTTTTAAGACTGGTTCAAAGGTAGCTGAAACTACAACTATATAATTGCCTTCTTCCTTTAGTTTTTTTGCTCTATCAATAATGTCCTCTCTTACATAAGGTTTAAGGCAAACTTTGTAGAACTCGTCAAGGTAGGAATCAACTTCATCTGCATCACTACCTTCAAACGCTTTAAAAATTAACTTTCTAGAAGTTTCTTCATTAAATGGCAAACGTAATTTATATCTAAAGCCCCATCATAAAAGTCTAAAAGATGTTGTTAACTTTAATTTTCTGTGGTATGTCATGTAAAACCCTAATCGGGCACCACTCTGCACTGGAATAATTGTTCCATCAAAGTCAAAGACAGCTAATTTAATTAAGTCTCTTTTAATAGTTTTTTGTTTATTTTCTTCTGCATTCATATTAATAATAAATTTAGTTATTCCTCTTTAAGTATTCACATATTGATCTAGCAGCTCTCACCCCTGAGCTTAAAGCTAAAACAACTGTTGCAGGTCCGGTTGTAACATCTCCTCCAGCAAAAACATTAGGTATGGATGTTTGACCTGTACTTTCATCTATTATAATTCTACCATTCGAATCAATTCTAAGCCCATTTGTTGAACTCTTAATTAAGGCCTCAGGTTTAGCACCAATTGCACTAATTATATAATCAAAATCAAAAGACCTGTACTGCCCCTCAATTGCAACAGAAGAACGCCTACCACTACTGTCAACATCTCCAAGTTTCATTTTTTGACAAAGCATACTAAATGCATTACCTTCATTGTCATTTTTAATTTCAACTGGATTTAACAAATTGTAAAATTTTACACCTTCTTGCTTGGCAAAATCAATCTGTTTTTTACTAGCGGGCATTTCGTCTTTGCTTCTTCTATACACTATAAACACATTAGCTCCAAGTCTTTTGGCTGTCCTTGCTGAATCAACTGCAACATTGCCTCCACCTATAACCGCTACATTTTTTTTGTACATAGTATGTTGTTTTAAGTTATTAATAATATTAGAATTTACTTCTCCCAAAAAATCTCTTGCTGTATAAACATTTTTTAAATTTTCTCCATCAATGTTCAATTTTTTTGACATATACGCGCCAGTACCTATAAACACAGCATCATAGTTCTCTTGTTTTATCAGGTCTTCTATAGTAATTTTATCCATCACCTTACAATTACTTTTTACTTCTAAACCGTCATCAATTAATTGATCAATTTCTTCATTTACAATTTTTTTTGGAAGCCTAAATTCTGGAATACCATAAGTTAAGACGCCACCTGCTAAACTCTTGGATTC
>CAVGFB010000138.1:0-5822 GCA_963628375.1 Gorillivita sp. (SeqCode) | reverse complement strand
ATATTTATCTATGCCTAAAACCTTAAGTCCTGACACGCAGAAATCATGTATTTTTGATGTCACTATACCTAATTTAAAATCTTGATTATATAAATATTCTAAAACCTGAGGTAAACCATCATAATTTTTACACATTTTATCAGAATACTTAAGTGTTAATTCCCTATGAAGTTCAACACATTTTTTTATAGTTTCTTCATCTTCTGTAAAATTTTTATATTGATCCTCTAGAGGGAGGCCAATCAAGCACTTAAAATCATCTGGATTAGGATTTTCAATTTTTAAAACGCTTTTAGCAGTTTTTTTAAAACAAAACAAAATTGTGTCAATAGTATTTACAATTGTCCCGTCATTATCAAAAAGTATATATTTGTATTTGCTCATAAACTATTCAACTCCTAAATTAGATAGCATCAAATTTTAAAACTCTATCCTTTATAAATTCTTCCATATCTTCAAATTTTACATCATAGCGCTGTCCTGTTTCTCTACACTTAACTTCACATGTATTATTTTTCAAACCCTTAGATCCTATTATTATTTGATAAGGAAACCCAATTAAATCTGCATCAGAAAACTTAACTCCAGCACGTATGTCTCTATCGTCAATCATAACGTCTACACCGTCTCTTGCAAGATTTTTTGCAATAGTTTGTGCTTTATCCTCTGCTTCTGTACATAAGGTAATAATATCAACATGTCATGGTGCTATGTTAATAGGTCATATAATTCCAGCTTCATCGTTTTTTTGTTCTATTGCAGCTGCCATTACTCTAGTAACGCCAATCCCATAACATCCCATAATAAATGGATGTTCACGCCCGTCTTTTCCAATAAAATTAACGTTCATGCTTTTTGAGTACTTTGTCCCAAGCTGAAACACCTGACCAACCTCTATGCCTCTTGCGATCTTGCACTTCTTTCCGCATTTAGGACAACTAATATCTCTTGGTGATTCATCGTTTGCATCAAACCCTAAGACTTCTGTATCAGCACCATATCCACAATCACAGTATGCGACTTCTGCCTCACCATTTTTTGCAAGTACCATAAACTCAACAGAAACATTACCGCCAATTTGACCACTATCTGCTTCTACCTCAATAAACTTAAGGCCACAACGGGTAAATATTTTTCTATAAGCAGTTAAAAACTTAGAATAAATCTTATCCATGCTTTCTTGATCTGCATGAAAACTATAAGCATCCTTCATTAGAAATTCACGACCTCGCATTAATCCAAAACGAGGTCTAATCTCGTCTCTAAATTTAACTTGAATTTGATACAAAATCGTAGGTAGCTGTTTATACGATTTGAGTTCATTATTAACTAAATCTGTGATTACCTCCTCATGAGTAGGTCCGAGACAAAAATCTCTATTGTGTCTATCTTTAAGTCTAACAAGTTCAGGCCCATAATCATCTCATCTACCAGACTTATATCATAGTTCAGCTGGCTGCATGGCTGGCATAAGTATCTCTTGCCCGCCTATTGCATCAACCTCTTCTCTAATGATATTTTCAATTTTTTTTAAAATTTTTTGAGCAATTGGTAAAAAGGAATATATACCACTTGCAGTTTTTCTAATCATTCCACTTTTTAACATTAATTTGTGCGATGGAATTTCTGCCTCTGAGGGCACCTCTTTTAATGTTGGTGTATACATTTTTGACATATAATTTATTTGTTTCATCTTAAATTAATCTCCTTTAATAAAGTATCTACAATTTCATCTTCGCTTACCTTTTTTATAATTTTACCATTAATAAAAATGCTTCCTTCACCTAACCCACATGCAACACCAATATCTGCACCTTCTGCCTCTCCAGGACCATTAACAACACACCCCATTACTGCAACTTTTATACTGCATGATAGATTCTGTAAAGATCTCTCTATTTTATTTGCAATCGAAATTAAATCAACCTTAGTTCTACCGCAAGTCGGGCAAGATATAATTTCTACTCCGCTTCGCCTAATACCTAATACATTAAGCAAAGTTTTTGCAACTCTCACCTCTTCTACTGGAGAGGCAGTTAAAGAAATCCTTATTGTATCCCCTATACCCTCATTAAGCAAAATGCCTAAACCCGCAGATGATTTTATTATACCTTGGGTTTTTGTTCCTGCCTCTGTAATGCCAAGATGCAGAGGAACATTTGGAAAATTTTTATAAATAAGTCTATAAGTCTCAACAGTAGTTTTTACATCATGAGCTTTTGCAGATACTACAATATTATCAAAATTTTTTAAAGAGAAAAATTCTATATACTCCTTAGCACTTAAAAAGAGTTTTTGAGACAGTGAAATGTCCTCTCTTGATTTTAATTTCTCATCTAAAGATCCTGCATTGACTCCTATTCTTATTGCAACACCGTATTGTTTTGCAAGGTTAATAATATCGATACATTTGTCAAGTCCTCCTAAATTGCCGGGATTAATACGAATTTTACAAGCGCCAGCTTTAATTGCCTCCATTGCAAGTGATGGAGAAAAATGAATATCAGCAACAACAGGTATGGGAGATTTTTTGCATATTGTCTTAAATGAGTTTATGCATGCACGGTTAGGAACACTTACTCTAATAATTTCACATCCCTCTTTATAAAGAGAATCAATTTGCTCTAGATTAGAATCAGGGTCACATGGGTCGCAATTTAGCATAGATTGAATTGCTATAGGATTCCCGCCGCCTATTGAAACATTACCTATTTTTACTTCTTTAGTTTTTTTATCTCTCATTTAATTTAAAATCAGTTCAAATTGCGACGTCTTAATTTATAAAAGGTGATCCCACCAATACTTAAACAGACACAAAATGTATAAATTATATAATTATTATAATCTTGTGTATTAGCAGTTTCTAACATAATTTGATCTGAATAGCTTGGAGAAACATCATTATTAGTAGGAGTTATTGGAGTTTGTTTTTTGCCTTCCGTAATTCTGCCTGATCCGTTTTTGCTTTCATAATTCAACAAATAATTCTCATACTTTGAGAGAGGAGAAGTTGCTGTTGACACATATGGAATATCATTATTTAAAGAATTAGAAATATAGACATTGAAACTTTTAATATAACTATATAACACATCTTCAAAAAGAACATCATACTTTACCAATTCTGTTCCTTTTATCATGTTATAACCATATGCAAATTTCTCAATTAAAAAATCAATTGAAGCTATATTGTAAAAACGAGACAAATCCAAAGGCTCATATTTTTGAGTCTGTCTATTATAAACTTCAACACCATTTACTCTATACTCACCCTTAGGGGAACCTGCTCAATATCCACTTTCATCTAAAATTACACTAGAGGTAATACTTGAATCAAAATAAAATTTAATTCCAGCAACTTGCAGGTATCCATTAAACTTATCTGGATAGAGATGTAGAGAATATTCAAGCATATCAAGCAAGGCTTGACCTGTCATTTTACATACACTTACATTATTAAGATACGGCATTACCTGATCTATATCAATATATTTAATATCACCTTGACTTAATGCCTTTGATATAGAACCAGATGTCATAAATGAAGCGTCAGGCTCTATATATTGACCGTCACTAGATTTTATGTTTTTTAGTTGTGAGTACATTGCATCAACTGAAAGATCTCCAATATTAGTCTCAGAAGTTTTTAATGTTTTTTTATCAAATGTAAAATCTATATCAGTCTTTGCAACAATACTTTGGTACTTAGTGTCCATTTGTTTCATTCATTGACATTCGGCATCTTTTATCTTCTTATTAGGAGTTACGCTTTTTACCTCTTCACTTGTATAAGTTAAAAGATCAGCAGAGAGTTTGCCACTCTCATCAATAGTGATCTGTCCTATTCTGTTTAAACCAGTTTTCTCATCGCTCCCCTCTTCAATACCGGATGCTGCTTGAACTAGAATAACGTCCTTATTCTCTTTGTTTTTTATGACTTTATTAAATGCAGTATGTGAATGCCCGTCAATAAATGCATCAAAACCACTTAAATTTTGAACAACTGTAGTAGAATCAACGCCCTCTTTAACTGCACTTTCTTCATTACCTAAATGTCCTACACAGATAACATAATCAGCTCCATTACTTTTTGCATTATCTATTGCACTTTGTGTCGATTGGTAAATTGAAGTTGAAGTATGAGCATCGTCAATATAATATGTATAATTACCATTTCTGTCTTGAAATGTGCCTTCTCCGCACTTTCAAATTGTTTCTGGAGTCGCAATTCCAACAAATGCAACTTTTTTATTATCTCCAAAATTAACTATCTTATATGACTCTAGAAGATTGTCTCCTCTGTTTTGTTTCTTTCCCTTATAAAAGTTAGTCGCATAGTATTTAAAATTAGTGGTTTTGCTTGAAACATTATTTAAAAAATAATCCATCCCATATTGGAATTCATGATTCCCTGGAGTTGCAAAATCATAAAAACAATTACCGTTATCATCAATTGTGGAATCCATTATGTCTCGAACAGTTTGACCTTTATCAGATGTATATATATTTCCAGAAGAGTGGTCCCCTGCATCTACGACGTAAGAACTATAACCATCGTTTAGTGCCTTTTCTTTTAGAGAAGCAATAGTAGCATAGCTCATATCGTTAATTTCTCCTGTGGATGAATGCTCATTATACGCATTTTGAATATTTCCATGGACATCATCTGTAAAATATATTTTGGCAGTATTATTGTTTGATTTATAAACTGCACCATAAGATGTAATACAAGTTATACATAAACAAGATATTGAGACACAGCAAACTATTGAAGCTAAGATAAACAACTTTAATGATTGACGTTTCTTTAGACGATTCATAAATTTCCTTTAATTTATTTTAGACTAAGATATTTTAAGGGATTTTTATATAATATTTAAAATTAATTAAATGTTGAAAGTTAGGTTTTGTAAATGAAAAAATCCAGATTTAAATGTTTAAGTACATTATTAATTTTCACACCTTTTATATTTTTCCTATTACTGCTAACTGGTTGCTCTGTTCATGTCAATAAAGAAAACAATTATAAAAATGTGGTAGATATTTATGAAAGAAGTGTTGATGTTCCAGCAGAAGTAAATAAAATTGCTACAGCTGGATCAGCTACAAGACTATGTGTTTATGCAGGATGTAGTGAGAAATTAGTTGCAATAACCCAAATGGACAAACCTGATATCTCACGACCATACACAATAGCATATAAAGATAAATTTGAATCTTTGCCAACAACAAACAATGGAAACCACCTAAACTACACAGATATAGACATAGAATCCATAATTAAGCTTTCCCCTGATGTAATATTTTCTACAAGATCAAAAGACGAATGTCAAAACTTACAAGACAAGATTAATATTCCTGTTGTGGGTGTAAATTTAGATGAAGATATCTTTTCGTCCACACTAACCAATTCACTCAACATAATAGGTCAAGTTGCTGGATGCGAAGATAAAGTTAATCAAGTTAATTCTTATATGCAAAACTGCAGGAACGAATTTAAAGAATATTCAACACAAGACAAGCACGATTTAAGAATATATAGAGGAGCAATTAATTACAAAGGCAGCAAAGGATTGACAGGAACATATAGTAAGTTGCCAATATATAGCATTTTAAATATCAAAACGGTAGAAGATAGAGATGATATTACAGGTGCATATGACACAACTATTGAACAAATCTTAACTTGAAATCCAGAAATAATTTTATTTGACTTTAAAAATTTAGAAAAAGTAAAAAACGACTACAACAATAATAAAGAGATTCTTACAAAAGTAGATGCATTTAAAAACAATCAAGCTTTTACAACTCTTCCTTTTAAC
>CAVGFB010000137.1:0-6359 GCA_963628375.1 Gorillivita sp. (SeqCode) | reverse complement strand
TATGAAAACAGGAATTGGTCTTGTTAAAGGGTTAAATAAAAAAAGCAAAAATTGAACAATTGCTGTTGAAAAAGGTCCTAAAGAGCTAAGAGGAGTTTCTATTTCAGTAGTAGGCCCTGTTATTGTAGGTAGGTCTAGTGGTTGTGACATTGTTATTGCCGCTGGTTATGTATCGGGGAGGCACGCTAAGTTTAGCGTTATGGGTAAAGATTTATTTATAGAAGATCTAGGTTCCACTAACGGAACATTTGTTAATGGGTCTCAAATTTTTAATCCTTGTTCTTTAGTTTCAGGGGATGTTGTAAATATCGGAGATGTTGATATAAGAGTTAGATATAAATAATTTTATGTTTAAGAAAAAGAAAATATCTGAACTTGAGTTTGGGTGCAGAACAGATACGGGCATTATTCGTGATCACAATGAAGACTCACTTTTTGCTCAAAACCCTCTATTTATTGTTGCTGATGGAATGGGAGGACATGCTGCAGGTGAAGTAGCCAGTGAGATTGCAGTTAATGTAGTTGAACAAAACGCTCCAAAAACAGCTGATGTTGATAAGCTAGCAGAGGCTGTTGAGATGGCTAATACTGAGGTAATCAAAGCTTCTATTGATGGTAGAGGCAGATCAGGTATGGGTACCACATTAACCTGTGCTATTATTGAAAATAATAAAATTTCAATTGCACATGTTGGAGACTCTAGAGCTTATCTTATGAGCTCAGGGCATTTAAATCAAATAACTCATGATCATAGTTTTGTTGCAGATTTAATCTCATCTGGTCAAATAACTGAAGCTGAAGCCAGATATCATCCAAAAAGATCCTTAATTACTAGGGCTTTGGGTTCTGATCCTGAGATGTTTGCAGATAAATATAATATCGAAGCTACAGATGGCGATAGACTATTGTTGTGTAGTGATGGTCTTTATTCAATGATTGAAGATAGTCAAATATCTGATATTATGTTAAAAAATCCTGACCCACAAAAATGTGCTGACAAACTTATAGATTATGCTATAGCAGCAGGAGGATCAGACAATATTACAGTTATTGTTGTTGATATTATTGGCTCTACTAATAAAAATATCAAAAAAGCAAAAAATAAAATTCGTCGTAGTTTTATATTAATTATATTTTTAACATTTCTTATTTTATTCGGTGCAGTTTTTTGTGTTGTAAGTTTAGTACAAAACTCAGCTTACCTTAAAAATGAAGACGGCAAAATTGTTGTATATAAAGGTGTTGAAGGAAACATTTTAGGCTTTGAACTTTCTAGTGTTTATGAGAGGACAGATATTTCTGTTTCTGATTTACGTCAAAGTACCCAAGAGCATTTTAATGATGGAGTGATAAAAGTAGATGGAATTGATGGTGCTAATAGAGCAATAGACACCTACAATCAAGAAGTCCAAGAGCTTAAATATTCTAAAATAGAAAATAAACAACAAGATTCAACTACAAGTCAAGATAGCTCTAATACATCATCAACAAATTCACAAAATTCACAAACAAGAAGGTAAACTTTTATGTCAAAGCGCACTATAGAGTTAATACTATTAATTTTAGCTTCTTTTGTTGTAATGTTGATGTTTGGTGCTTATTATATAAATACTAAAACTAGTATTTCAGTTGAAACGTTTGCTGTTCCTTTAGGTATTATATGCTCTTTTTTAGTGGCACATATAGCTATAAGAAAGCTCTCGCCAGCTGCTGATCCAGCAATTTTGCCAATTGTATTAATCCTTTGTGGTACAGGAATTGTTTTTATCACAAGACTAGCTCCAGAGTTAGCTATACGTCAAGTTATATGGCTTTTTGCTGGTGTTATATCTATGATTTTAGTTCTTATTGTAGTAAAGAATCTTCACAATGTTGGTAATTATAAATATACATTAATGATAATTGGAATAATCCTTTTAGCTTCTCCTATGTTTCCTGTTATAGGGCAGGAAATATATGGATCAAGAATCTGACTTTCTTTAGGTCCTTTTTCTTTTCAGCCAGGTGAAATTGCTAAAATCGTTATTGTTTTATTTTTAGCTGGATACCTATCAGCAAATAGAGAAATGCTTTCAATTTTTACATGAAAGCTAGGACCTTTTAATCTACCTGACATTCGTACATTAATGCCTCTTTTGGGCATGTGAGGCATATCTGTTTTAATAGTTATATTCGAAAAAGACCTAGGTTCTGCTCTTGTATTCTTTTTTGTATTTATTATTATGCTATACGTATCTACTGGTAAAAAATCCTATCTAGTTATAAGTATTTGTTTGTCTATTGTTGCAGGGTTTTTCTTATATTCATTTTTTGGTCATGTTCAGCAGCGTGTATCTATATGATTGGATCCTTGATCAGATCCAACTGGCTCTGGGTATCAATTAGTTCAGTCTCTATATTCACTTGCAGATGGTGGTCTTACAGGCACCGGAATTGGTAATGGTCTATCTACTCAAATTCCTGTTGTTGAATCTGATTTTATTTTCATTGCAATTTGTGAGGAATTTGGACTCTTAGGTGGAGCAGCAATTTTATTGTTATTTTTAAGTTTTGCTATTAGAGGCTTTTTAAGCGCATCACGTGCAAAAAATGATATTGGCAGTTTTATTACTGTGGGACTTACTTCAACTATCCTACTTCAAGCTTTTATAATTGTAGGTGGAGTTACAAAGTTAATTCCTCTTACAGGAATAACTCTGCCCTTTATTAGTCAGGGAGGATCATCGCTTCTTGCTGGATTTATAATTGTTGGCTTCATATTAAGAGCTGGAGATGAAGGAACAGGTTTAGAAAACGAATTAAAGGCTTCTCAAATCCTTTTAAATAATGGTGTTTTAGGTCGTGTAAGTTTAGGAAAGCGATTAACAAAAACACTAATAGTCTTTTCTTTTATGTTTGCTATTTTAGTTGCAAATCTAACTTATATCATGATTATTCAAGCAGAAGATATAAAACATATGTCAAGTAATAATCATATTATGATAAAAGAGATGTATAACAAAAGAGGCAATATTGAAACTAAAGATGGTCTTGTACTAGCTAAATCAGAAAAGAATTCAGATGGTTCATACAATCGTGTTTATCCTCAGAAAACACTATGTTCTCATCTTTTAGGTTATGCTTCAACACGTTTTGGAACTGCAGGAATTGAGAATTCTTGAAATGATACTCTAAAGGGTAAAAGTTCATACGCAAGTTGACGTGATGTTTTAAATAGTCTAACAGGTAAAACTAATGTTGGTAATGATGTAGTGCTTTCTATAAATTCCAACGTGCAAAAATCAGCTGAAAGTGCTATTAGTGGGAAAAAAGGAGCATGTGTTGTAATTGATTCTTCTTGTGGTGCAGTACTTGCTTGTGCAAGTTCTCCTACTTATGACAACAATGATATTGAGGGAATTTTATCTGGAACGGTAAAGACTCAAGATAGTGCAATATATAACAGAGCTACTAATTTGTATGCACCAGGTTCTACTTTTAAGATGGTTACTTTAGGAACAGCCTTAAGTAATAATGTAACCACAGAAGATGATGTGTATTCATCTCCTGGTACTTTAAATATTGATGGCGGGCAAGTAACAACATATAAAAAATACTCTTATGGCAACATTACATTAAGACGTGCTACAGAGTTATCATCAAATACAGTTTTTGCTCAAGTAGGAGAGAAATTGGGGGCAGAGAAGCTTGTTGATGGAGCTAAGAAGTTTGGATTTAATACATATATGGATTTTGATATTCCTTTGTCTATGTCTTTGATGCCTCAACCTGATGAAATGACACTATGAGAAACAGCGTGAGCAGCTGCAGGAGAGCCAGTAGGTGAGCATAATTCTCCAGCAGGACCTCAAGCTAGTGCTGTTCAAATGGCATTAGTTGGTTGTGCTATAGCTAACCAAGGTACAATATATGCACCATATTTAGTAGACAGTGCAAAGAATTCTAGTGGGGATGTAGGATATAAAGCAATTCCTAGAGTATTTTCCACTCCTATTTCAAAAGAAGTTGCACAACGAGAAATGAGCGTATTAGAGGGTGTTGTTAAAAGAGGTACTGGTACGGCTGCTGCTATAAGTGGTATCAGTGTTGCTGGAAAAACAGGAACAGCAGAAAAAGCTAATGGTTTAGATGATAGTTGATTTGTAGGTTTTGCTAATTTACCTGATGGTGGGAGTGCAGTTGTTGCTCTTGTTTTAGAAGATAGTTCTGATGCACCAGCACAAAGTAAAAAAGTATTAGAAACTGCTCTTAAGGTTACCGGAAAATTATAAATTAATATTAAATTACTATTAATATAAAAATTAAAATTATTTTTATAATATAATAAAAATGCGATAAATGGGAATTAAAGATCTTAAATAAAGGGGATAGAAGTGGAAGAAAGTAAAATTGGACGTATGTTTTCAGGCAGATATAAATTAACCGAGCGTATAGGAGTAGGTGGGATGGCAGAGGTCTATCGTGCCGAAGACACTGTACTTGGTAGAATTGTAGCTGTTAAAGTTATGCTTTCCCAATATGCTTCTGATCCTGGATTTACAGATAGATTCCGTAAAGAAGCAGCAAGTGCTGCAAACCTTCAAAATCCCTATATTGTTAACATTTATGATTGAGGGCAAGATAACAATAATTACTTTATAGTAATGGAATATGTTAGAGGTTCTGATCTTAAGACCGGGATTAGAGAGAGAGGTGCTCTGTCTCAGCGCAAAGTTGCCGAGATTGCAATGCAGACGTGCAATGCTCTTACAACAGCTCATTCTATGGATATTATTCATAGAGATATAAAACCACAAAATATTATGGTTCAACCTGATGGCAATGTTAAAGTAATGGATTTTGGCATTGCGAGAGCAAAAAATAGTACTAAAACTCAAACTGGTTCAGTTTTAGGAACTGCTCACTACATTAGTCCTGAACAAGCTCAAGGTAAAGAATTAGGCCCTGCTACTGATATATACTCTCTTGGCGTTGTTATGTATGAAGCAGTTACTGGAAAGTTGCCATTTGATGGCCCTGATGCGGTAAGTGTTGCAATGAAGCAAGTAAATGAAATGCCTCAAGCACCATCTACTATAAGAAAGGATATTGACCCTTCCCTTGAAGCTATTATCGGGATGGCAATGAATAAAGATCCTAACAAAAGATTTACAACAACTAGAGAAATGCAATTAGCTCTAGGAGATTACCTAGCTGGACGACCCGTTAATCTTGGTGTTGGTTCTGCTGCTAAAACTGCTGTTATTGCTTCTGCAGCTGGTCTTGCTGGTGCTGCATCTGCTGCAGCTTTTGGATCTAGTATGGCATCTACTAATGCTGACAAGACAGGAGTAATGCCAAGAGCTACACAAACTCCATCTAGTAGTGCTGTAAAGTCTAATAATTATAATAATGTAAACAAAGCCAAAAAAAAGAAATTGTCCCCAGCAAAAAAACGGGGAATTATTATTGCATTAATTATTCTTTTAGTTGGAGTTGGTGTTTTATTGTTTAATATGTTTGGATCTGGTGATTCTGTTCCTGATGTTGTAGGAAAGAATGTAAATGAAGCTAAAACTTTAATTGTATCTGCTGGTTTTGAAGTTGGCAAGGTTGATTATCAAAATTCTGATACAGTTGAAAAGGACAAAGTTATAAGCCAAGACCCATCCTCGCTTTTCAAAAAGAAGAGGGGAGAAAAGATCAACCTAGTTGTTAGTCTTGGTGCTGAACAGGTTACTGTGCCAAACGTTATAGGTAAGTCTAGAAGTGATGCACAATCAATACTTGAAAAGTCAGGATTTAAAGTAGAACTAGGTCAAGAAGAATTTTCTAGTAAGGTTAGTGCTGGATGTGTTATAAGCCAAGATCCTAATGGAAATTCAACTGCCAATAAGGGTTCAACTGTGACTTTGATTATATCTAAAGGAAGTGACAGCGTCTCTGTTCCTAACGTTGTAAATTATACCGAGGATAATGCTGTCTCTACTCTTAAATCTGCTGGATTTACTGTTAGTATTAATAGAGAATACAGCTCTACTGTAGATGAGGGTTATGTAATATCTCAAAATCCAAGTGGAGGAAAGCTTGATAAAGGTTCAAGTGTAACTATAACAGTAAGTCGAGGTAAAGAACAGGTTGACGTTCCTAATGTAGTTGGCATGACTGTTGCTCAAGCAAAGTCAATTTTACAATCAGCTGGATTTAGTGTAGTTGTCTCAGGGGATGGAACTGATACAGATAAAGTTACAAGTCAAAGTCCAACTGGTACTGCAACAAAGGGTGCAACTATTACAATAACTGCGTCCAAGAGTACATAATTTTCATTAATTTTTGTAATTTGTCCCTGTAGCTCAGTGGATAGAGCGTCGGTTTCCTAA
>CAVGFB010000136.1:0-9884 GCA_963628375.1 Gorillivita sp. (SeqCode) | reverse complement strand
CCTATATTGTTTGCTTAACAATCTTTCTTCTCCTTATTAATTATTATTACATAAAAAAACCTCCATTTTGGAGGTTTAGTTTACATTTAATAAAATTTAAAAATTTTTTGGTTAGAAATTTACTTATCTTTACTTTCAGATTTTTCTTTTTTCCCGTCTTCTTTATCTTCTTTTTTAACTTCTTTTTTTGATGATTCTTCTTTTTTAGCTTTAGGTTTTTCTTCTTCTTCTTTTTTGTTTTCAGCTTTATCTTTTTTACTATCTTCTACTTTAGATGACTCCTCTTTTTTAACGTCAGATTTCTCTTCTTCTTTTTTATCTTTAGCTTCGTCATCTTTTTTTACTTTTTCTTTATCTTCCTTGATGTCTTTATTTTCTTTCTTTGAGTCATTATTTTCTTTATTTTTTGGTGTTTCTTTTGTTTTAGTGCTTTCTTTTTTGTCCTTCTTTTTATCTTGTGCTTTATCTTTCTTTTTCCCTTCGTTAATAAGCTCAATTAACACCATATGAGCATTATCGCCCTTTCTTGTGCCCAATTTGACAATTCTTGTGTATCCACTATTGCGTTCTTTAAACATCCCCTGTGCAACCTTTTCAAAAATTTCAGCAACAAGATACTTATCATTATTTAGAGCAGCAATAGCAAGTCTTCTACTATGCAAATCACCTTTTTTTGCTCATTTTATAATTTTATCAACATCACCTCTAATTTCTTTTGCCCTGCTCTCTATAGTTTTAATACGATCGTTTAAAAATAAAGATGAGACCAAAGATCTTTTCATAGCTTTAGTATGAGAATAATCAGTCCCTAGTTTACGTCCTTTTTTATAATGTCTCATTTGTTACCTCTTTATCTTCTTCTTTACTAATCTTTTTTTAGCGAAAGACCCATAGATTCAAGTTTAGTTTTAACTTCATCAATAGATTTTTGACCAAAATTACGCAAGTTCATAAGATCCTTCTCGCTAAAGCTGACTAATTTTTTAACTGTGTCAATCTCTGCATTTTTTAGACAATTATAAGATCTAACACTAAAGTCAAGATCTTCTACATACTTTTCTAATTCAATGCTTTGTTCTTGCTCGACTGGAGCAAAAATAGATTCTTCTTGATAATTTTCTTCTTCATTATTGTCAGACTTCTTAGTGTTTTTAGAAATTAGATCCAAAAATGCATTCATGTGTTGAGTAATTATATTAGCGGATCTATTTGCGGCTTCAACTGGAGTAATGCTGCCATCTGTTTCAATTTCAAGAACCATTTTATCAAAATCAGTATATTGCCCCACACGAGTACTTTCTTTCTTCTGTGTACATCTTCTAACTGGACTATAATTACTATCAATAGCAATAAGTCCTATTGGATCTCCTGGGCGTTTATTATCGTTAGCAACAACTCTACCACGTCCAATACCAATATTAATTTCCATTTTAAGGCTTCCACCTTCCGCCATGTGAGCAATTACATGGTCAGGATTTATACACGTATATTGAGCTGGCATCTTTAAATCAGCTCCAGTGACAGTTAACTCCTCGTCTGCTTCAATCTCTAAGTATGCAGTTGCTACAGTATCATCATGATTCATCATTCTGTCGAATTTATTTTCTTCATTTTTATTATTTTCCATTGGTGCTGATGTTCTTTTGAAAACAAGTCCTTTAATGTTTAAAACAATATCGCAAATATCTTCAACAACACCGTCAACTGAAGTAAATTCGTGTTCAACACCTTCAATTTTAATTGAACGAGCACGTGCACCAGTTAGTGAATTGAGTAAAACTCTACGCATGCTGTTACCTAAAGTTTCTGCATAACCTCTCTCAAGTGGTTCTACAATAAAACGTGATAGTTTATCAGTAATATTAACAACTTTAACTTTTGGCATTAAAAATTCTTCAGACATATAAATATCCTCCCAAAAATAGTATAAATTTAACTATTTAGAATACAACTCAACAATTAACTGTTCCTTAATATCAAGATCAATTTGGTCTCGTTTTGGAATACTTATCACACTTCCTTGAAGTTTTTCAATATCAACTTCAAGTCATGCTGGAACAGTAACATTTTCATTTGCTAGCAATGCTGACTGTATAACAAGCATCTCTTTTGCCTTTGGTTCAACAGCAATAATGTCATTTAAGCGAACAATATATGAAGGGATTGTTACTTTTTTACCATTTACAGTAATGTGACCATGTCTTACTTGCTGTCTGGCTTCTGCTCTAGATTTAGCAAAACCTAGTCGGTAAACTACATTGTCAACTCTTGTCTCAAGCAAACATAAAAGGTTTTCACCAGTAACGCCCTCTTGTCTATTTGCTCTTTCATAATAAGAACGAAATTGCTTTTCTAGCAAGCCATAAATACGTTTTGTTTTTTGTTTTTCACGTAACTGAATACGATATTGACTCTCTCTAGGGCGCTTGCGACCTGACTCTCCTGGAGCATATGAGTGTTTCTCCATTGAGCATTTTGAAGATGAACATCTAGGCCCTTTTAAGAATAATTTGCACCCTTCACGACGACAAAGTCTACAATCTGGTCCTGTATAACGTGCCATATTAAATTCTCCTTATCAAAGTAAAAATATTATTTATTGTTTGTTGTTATGGACGACGTTTTTTGCAAAGACGACATCCGTTAAATGGAACAGGAGTACAATCTTGAATGCTAGAGACCTCAAGTCCTGCACTGTGTAGAGATCTAATTGCAGTCTCTCTGCCACTTCCAGGGCCTTTTACAAAAACGGATACTCTGTGAAGTCCATGTTCCATAGCAATTTTTGCAGCAGCCTCTGCAGCCATACTCGCAGCATAAGGTGTAGATTTACGTGAACCTTTAAACCCTTGAGTGCCAGCACTTTGTCAAGATATAACATTTCCTTGGCTGTCGGTAATGCTCACAATAGTGTTATTAAAAGTTGATTTAATATGAGCTTGACCTACAGAGATATTTTTTCTATCTGCTTTTCTAACTCTAATTGATTTTTTTTCTGCCATTTTACTTCCCCTTATTTATTGCCTGCTATACGTTTTTTTCCCTTACGAGTACGTGCGTTTGTATGAGTTCTTTGACCTCTCACAGGAAGTCCTCTGCGATGTCTTAAACCCCTATAACATCCAATCTCCATAAGTCTTTTTACGTTTTGTGAAACTTCACGATGCAAATCACCCTCACATCTAACATGAGCGTTTATATAATCACGAAGTTTACTTAATTCTTCTTCTGTTAAGTCACCACATTTTAAGTCAGGACTAACACCAGTTTGCTTAAGAATTTTTTGAGAAGTTTTAAGACCTATCCCATAAATATATGTAAGACCAATCTCTAGTCTCTTATCACGAGGTAGATCAATGCCAACTAAACGTGCCATCTATTTGTCTCCTTTATCCTTGACGTTGTTTATGACGAGGGTTCTCACATATTACAAGAACTTTACCTCGTCTTCTAATAATTTTACATTTATCACACATTTTTTTTACTGAAGGTCTTACTTTCATTGTTCCTCCTTATTTCAAAAGTTTGTATACATCTTAAAAAATAATGTTTGCCGCGGCTAGAGGTTTATAAGCCACATTATTTCTCACGATAAGTTATACGCCCCCTGTTTAAATCATAAACCGATAGCTCTACAGTGACTTTATCACCTGGTAAAATCCTAATATAATGCATGCGCATCTTACCAGATATATGAGCAGTAATTACATGATCGTTTTCAAGCTTTACCTTAAATGTGGTATTTGGCAGAGCTTCTAATACCTCGCCTTGTAATTCTATTACGTCTTGTTTTGCCATAAAAAGTCCTCTATATAAACTACTAAATAATTTAAAAACCCATCAATATTAACGCTTACTAAATTGTGATTTCTTTCTTGCTTTTTTAAGACCGTATTTCTTACGCTCAACCATACGGCTATCTCTAGTTAAATAACCAGCCTTTTTTAAGCTTTCGCGATAGTTTCCAGCATTAAGTAGTGCCCTACTTATACCATGACGCAAGGCTCCTGCTTGACCTGATACTCCGCCACCATTTAAATTAGCAACTACATCAAAGCTTTCATATGTCTCTGTTAGCTTTAATGGAGACAAAACATCATTTACTAAAACTTGACGTGAAAAATATTCATTTATATCTCTTCCATTAACAGAAACTTTTCCCTTTCCAGTATATAAACGAACTCTAGCTACAGCGTTTTTCCTGCGTCCTGTTCCGTAATAAAGAGCTTTAGGTTTTTTAGATTGCTCTAGAGATTTTTTAGAAACAGTTTTTTTAGTAACAGTTTTAGTTTTTTTGCTTTCTTCTTTTTTTGAGGAAGCTTTTTTTGTTGCTGAACTAGTTTTAGTAGCTGCTTTCTTAGTGGTTTTTGTTTTAGATTTTTCTACACTAGATGCTGTACTTTTCTTTGTAGCTTCTGATTTTTTTGTTGTCTTTTTTGTTTTTTCTGAAGTTTTAGCGTCAGCTTTTTTAGTAGTCTTTTTTACTTCTTTTTTAGCTTCTTTAACTTCTGTTACTTTTGTTTCTTCTTTTTTATCTGGCATGTTTAACCTTTCAAGTTTATAGTGTTAATTCTTTTGGTTTTTGAGCTAAATGTTTATGTTCAGCACCAGCATAAACATGTAATTTTTTAAATTGAGAATTACCTAGCGAATTATGAGGCAACATACCCTTTATAGCATGTTCTAGAACTCTCTCAGGATGAATCTGCATTGCATGAGCAAAGCTTTCTGTTTTTAATCCCCCAGGATGATGAGTGTGATGTGAATAAACTTTCTTTTGAGGTTTATTGCCTGTAAGTTTAATTTTATCAGAATTAATAATAATTAAATTGTCTCCTGTATCAACATGAGGAGTGTATTCAGGTTTATTTTTTCCACGCAAAATGTCTGCTGCTTTTGTCGCAAGCCTACCTAAGACTTGATCCGTAGCATCAATTATGTATCATTCTCTATTTACTTCTTCTTTTTTTTGCATAAAAGTTTTCACGTTTTTCCTCCTAAAACGTTAATTTTCATACTTTTTAATTTTATTTGTCAAGCAATTTTAGAATTTTAGCAGTTTATAATTATTATTTTCCTAAAATTTTTAATTATTGAAAAAATTTCTTTAAAGATTTAATAAAGACTATAAATTTTGTAAGCGCTCTTCTAATTTTGTTTTTTCATTCTCGTATCCAGGTTTACCCAAAAGTGCAAACATATTCTTCTTATAAGCTTCAACACCTGGTTGATCAAACGGATTAACGTGTAACATGTAAGCGGAAATAGCTAGTGATTTTCAAAAAAAGTATACTAACTCACCAAAATTAAACTCATCTAATCTGTCAATTGTAATAAGCAAATTAGGACATCCGCCCTCTACATGAGCAATCATTGTACCTTGCATTGCTTTTTTATTTATATAGTGCATGCTTTTATCACTGGCAAAGTTGAGCCCATCAATGTTTTCAGCATCATAAGGAACTTTAATCTCAACATTGGAGTTTTCTACCCAAAGAACAGTTTCAAACAAATTACGAGTTCCATCCTGTATAAACTGCCCAATAGAGTGCAAATCTGTAGAAAAGCTTGCTCCTGCAGGAAATATTCCATTTCCTTCTTTACCTTCACTTTCTGCGTATAGCTGCTTAAATCATTCTCCAAACATAACCAAACTAGGCTCATAATTAGCTAAAATTTCTGTTGTCTTTTTATCATCATATTTTAGAGCGTTATAATAAAGATATCTACATGCTGCATATTTAATTGTATCGTTATTAAACAAATCAGCATTATTATAAGACTCATAAGATTTTTTAGCTCCCTGCATAACTAAATCAATATCCAAACCAGCAACACACATTGGTAAAAGCCCTACAGCAGTTAACACACTAAATCGTCCACCCGTTGAATCTGGAACTACAAATTGCTCATAGCCTTCTTTATTTGAAAGCTCATGTAGAGCACCTTTGTTTGCGTCTGTTGTAGCAAAGATACGATTTTTTGCACATTCTTTACCATATTTAGAAACTAATAGATTTTTTAATATTCTAAAAGCAATTGCGGGTTCTGTTGTTGTTCCAGATTTGCTTATAACATTAATGCTAAAATCCCTATCTTTAATAAACTCAATAACATCCTTTAAAGCTTGTGAAGAAATAGAATTACCAGCAAATAGAACGGGAATTCCTCCATTTTTTTTATTACTAGATAAAGAACCTAACTGACCTTGACAAAATTCTATTCCAGCACGTGCTCCTAAATAGCTACCTCCAATACCAATTACAACAAGTACATCGCTATTGCTTTGAATTTGTTTAGAAACTTGCTTTATGCGCTCAAATTCTTGCCTGTCATAATTGATTGGTAAGTCTAATCAGCCAAGCATTTCATTGCCTTTCCCAGTTTTTTCCATAAGAGTTTTGAATGCTTTTATTGCGTTATCTTTAACTAAACGCAAACTATTGTTTGAAATCCCAGAATTTTTAATATTTAAATTTATCATAGATGTCCTTTCAGATTTATTTAAATTATAGATTAACTTATAATTAATAGATTTAAAATTACAAAAAATAAATTAAGGATACAGATATGAAAATAAATAACGCAGATAATAACAAAAACCCATTAATTGATGATAATTATTACGATAAGAATAGATTGCCTTTGTTTGCAAGAATTATTTCTGTAGTCACCTTAATTATCTGTGGAAGTCTTATACCTATACTTTCTAAATACGTAGTTAATTTTATAGACGGATTTATGACTGGTAGCTATAACCAATATACAACAACATATAATTTAATGTATGTAGCGTTTGTGTTGACATTTGTACTTACACTTGTCGGAGCTATACTATCTTGCATTTTAATCTTTAAGAACAAAAGAAGACATTGTGCAATAGCCCTTTATTGATCAGGTTGAACATGTGGAATATCATCTACATTAAATGTTATGCTTTTTGGAATCAAGCCAGAATCTGTCTTTTTTATATTGATTGTAGTAAGCTTAATTTTCTTTAAATCATATATTGATCCTACTCTAGCTCAAGAGAGAAAAGTTCAAGATAAATTAAAGCTAATGCAGCTCAAGGACGAATACAAAAAAGGGACAATAGGCTTATCAAAAAAGAAGACAGAATATGCCGAAATGAATTTTTTTAATGTTTTTTGATTATTTTTTATATTTTCATTTTTGGGTTATGTTTTTGAAATTGTATGACATATGACTGTCGATGACCCTGGTGTGTATCAAGAAAGAGCAGGTCTTTTATTTGGTCCATTTTCTCCAATATATGGAGTTGGCGCCATATTAATCAATTTTATATGTAACAGAATACACGACAAAAACCCCTTAGTTATATTTTTAGTTTGTGCAGCCCTTGGAGGCATGCTTGAATATGCTGCTAGTTTATTTTTAGAATTATCTTTTGGAGTTAAGAGTTGAGATTATTCACATCTTCCTTTTAACATTCAAGGCAGAGTATCGCTAAGATTTTTTGTTATGTGAGGAGTATTAGGACTTATTTATACAAAATTTTTATTTAAAGGAATTATTAGACTAATCAATAAAATTCATTGAAGATGAAGATATGGAATCACTATTGTTGTTTCTGGGTTTATGTTAATAAATATTGTGATGACTCTACAAAGCCTAGATTGTTGGTATGAAAGAAATGTAGGTAAAACTATGAACACCCCTATAGAGCAATTCTACAATAAGAACTTTAATGATGAATTTATGCAAAATAGATTCCAGAATATGAAAATGGAAACAGAATCTTCAACAAGAGTATTAAAAGATTAGACAAATTCAACAAATCTAAAAAAGTATTAAGTTAAGCATACAAAAGAGAAGAGTATGCTTAACTTAAAAAATTAACCAAAAATATCTAGTTTATAGGGCTTATAGTAAATGTCTTTTCAAGTTTTGTAGTGGACGGTATTTGATACCTAGAATGCACAGGTGCTCCTCATGAATCATCCCCACCAACTCCCATCTGCTTTGCTGCAATTCGAAGATGAGTGTATCTATTTACTGGAAGCTCAAAACTATGAAGTGCGTTTTCTAGCTCATACTCACTATTAGGAAGCACGCTAGCTTCAAAACTGTCGTTGTTCTTTGCACTAAAATATAAGCCTTCTCCCTCATTATTAGTAAGTTTTAAGTATCTCACATCACATCTATTTCCGCATTCTTGAGGAAGCGCATAAGGAGTTAGACACTTTTGTGCTGTAGTCTTATATGTTTGTATTGCGGCTCCTATCTTGCGATCTCAATAATTCTCCTCAGGACCTCTGCCATAAATTTCAACATTTTTAAATTCTGGTTTTGTAGCAAGGTCATAAGCAAAAATAGGAATATTTGGTAGGTTTTCATATCCTGGGTATTTAATAGTGACATCTATTAAGCCTGTTGGATATATTACATATTTTATAGAGTTTACATATTGTTGTTTTGAATAAGCTAGAGCTTGTGAGCTTGACGAGGAATTTTTATCATTTTTATTTTCTTGTACATTTATATGAAAACAATAAATAATTTCAACTTCTAAGTTACCATCAACTACATCCATCTTGTAATCACAAGCTTTTTGAAATTTGCCTGCAGTGAGTCAAAATGACCTTTCAAAATCATATCCTGCTCCCCTATCATTGTCTGTACACGCACGTCAAAAACTTGTTTTTGGTTTACGTATTATATATTCTTTGTTGTTATATACAAGGCTTGAAATTGTCCCCTCGCTCAAGCTAAACATCACTCTAAAATCTTTACCATATGCCCCAATATTCACATCCCCTTTTATAATCTGTAGAGGTTGAGTTGATTTTTCTAATGTAATTTTATTTTCAATTGCAACTCAAGGTTTAACTACACTTTGAGTAAAGCTATATCCTCCAAAGCCAAAATTATCATCTATGTAGTAACAAATTGTATTAAAAATAATTTCATCGTTTTTAGATAGCTTGCCACTTCCTTCAAATTCCTCAAGATTAAAGTTATCAAAAGAGTTAAAACTGCCTGTTGACAATGGTTTAACATCTAAATTTAAACTTTTAGACCAAATAACTTTTCCATCTGCTGTAACAAAGCTTACAAATTTATATTTTTTTGTATCAATAAATAAATTTTTGTTTTTTACAACTACAGTGTTACTATTAATTTTTAACTCAACATTTGAAAATAGCTGATTAACCTCTTGTATTTTTGGAGTAAGCTGTCTGTTAGCAAAAACTATACCATCTCCACTAAACTCATAATCAGATGGTCTATCATCAAAATCGCCACCATAAGCTAACACGCAAGTTTTGTCATCTAATTGTTTATATACAAACTGATCAATAAAATCCCATATAAAACCACCTTGATACATTGGATATTTAGCCTCAAGCTCAGTATATAGAGATAAATTGCCTAAGGAATTACCCATAGAATGAACATATTCACATGAAATGTATGGTTTTTTTGGAGAGCTTTGAAGATATTGTTCAATTTCTGCTGGTTTTGCATACATTCTGCTTTCCATGTCAGTACATCTCTCGTAATCTCTATTTCATACACAACCCTCATAATGAACAAGACGAGAAGGGTCAATCTCTCTAAAGAAATCAGCCATATCGCATATATTAGTGCCTGCATAAGATTCATTCCCGCACGATCATATTAATATCGATGTGTGATTTTTATCCCTTTGATACATTGAGTTAGCACGATCCAAGACGTTATCTCTCCACTCCTCTAAGTTGCCTGGAACATTTCAACTTGGTTCTAGCTGACCTAACTTCTGTCAGCTTCCGTGAGATTCTAGGTTTGTTTCATCAATCATATATAAACCAAACTTATCACAGAGTTCATAAAAGTAAGTCTGATTTGGGTAGTGAGAAGTTCTGACACAATTCATATTG
>CAVGFB010000135.1:0-7965 GCA_963628375.1 Gorillivita sp. (SeqCode) | reverse complement strand
CTGTAACAACTACCTTGGATGAGACTTGGTGAGAACCCTCAACTAGTATGTCAACATATTCATCGCTTTGCTGCCCTGTATCTAAAAGATAAGTTCCTGGTTTTAATTTAGATGCAGCATCTTTTTTATTAACAGAGTTTATAAAATCTTTTGAAAGTACAATCTTATTTTCTTCAAGTGTGTTTGCAATTTGTGCGGAAGACATTCCGTTTTCTATTGTAACCTCTTTTGTCTGACCAGCTGGCAGAACAGAAGAACTACAACCGCTGCCAAAAAAAACAAAACCAACAACAGCAGCAATAACTAATATTAAAATTATAAGAAAGGCAATTAGTCCTTTTTTTGATTTTTTAGGAACAATAGCACTTGTGTCATAGGTTGGAAACTTCTCTTTAGCTAATTTATGTGCCATACGTCCTGTTCTAGTTGAACGAGAAGAATATGTAATTTTGTTTTTATAGCTCATTAGTAAAATAATAACATAGATAAAAATTCTAAAATACATTTATTCATATATAGATTATTTTAAGAATTTATTTGTATTTATTTATGCTTTTTATTAAGTAATTTAAAAGCTTTTCTGTAATAGAATTTTTGTTTATTTTGTTTTTATGCAAGATAAATTAAAAATATTACATGAAAGTATCCTTGAAACAATCTGACCAACAAGATGTTCTATATGTGGAGAATTAGGTCATCTATTGTGTGAAAAATGCATTAAGAAAATTAAATTTATAAATACTTGATTAGCTTGCAGTATATGCGGAGAACCTTACAGCAAGCTTCAATGTTGTGGATGTAGCCCAGTTTATGCTAACCTGTCAGAGAATGAAAAAGAGAACTACAGAATGGAATTTGACAAGTGTATCAGTGTTGCGATTTTAGACAAAAACACAGGGTCAATTGTTACAGCATACAAAGATAGTGGGGAGAGAAGGCTTTCTGAGTTAATGGCGTATTTTATGTATAAATATACTCCTCAAACCTATATAAAAAATAATTACAATGTTACTTTTATACCTGCTTCAAAGAAAGCCTATTTAAACAGAGGGTTTGACCACTGCTCATTACTTGCCAAGCAGTATGCACAATTATGCGGACTTAAAGTACAAAATTTATTTCAAAGACCAAATGTTGGAGATCAACGTCAATTAGGAAGAAATGAAAGAGAACAAAATTTATATAACCAGCTAGTTATAAATACAAATGCATATTCAATTTTGAAAAATAATAAAGACATGCAAAATTTTATTTTAGTTGACGATGTTAAAACAACAGGAGCTACTCTTAATGCTGCAGCAAAAACACTACATGAATGCGGAGTCAAAAACGTAGTTTGTATAACTTTCGCTTTGACATACTAAATTGTTAGAAACAAATAAGCACTATACAGTTATAATAAAAGACAATGGGGCATTAGCTCAGTTGGGAGAGCGCATGACTGGCAGTCATGAGGTCAGGGGTTCGACCCCCCTATGCTCCACCATTAATAGATAAACCTATAAATTATGAACTCTAAGAGCTCTAATAGCATTTAAAACACAAATTATCATAACGCCAACATCTGCAAAAATAGCAAGTCACATATCTGCAATACCAACAGCTCCTAAAATTAGACATATAACTTTTACCCCTATTGCAAACACAATATTCTCTCTAACAATTCGCATACATTTATTTGAAATCTTAATCGCTTTAGCAATTTGTTTTGGTTCGTCGTTCATCAGCACTACATCTGCTGCCTCTAGTGCGGCATCAGACCCTACACCTCCCATCGCAACGCCAACATCTGCGATTGCCAGTACTGGGGCATCATTTATGCCATCACCCACAAAACCTAGCATCTCTCCACTAGATTTATTTGATTTTAGCTCTTCTAATTTAGAAACTTTATCATCTGGTAAAAGTCCTGCATAATATTCATCAATGTTTAGGCTCCTAGCGACTTGCTGTGCAACTTTAAGGCTATCGCCTGTAAGCATAACAACCTTTTTAACGTGGAGCTTCTTTAACTCCTCGATTGCTACCTTTGAATTTGGCTTTAATTCGTCTGAAATAACAATATGACCCTCATATACTCCATCAATAGCAACGTGAACAATAGTGCCCGCATAAGAACACTCGCTATACTCAACGTTATTAGCTTCCATAAATTTAGAATTACCAGCTAATACCGTCTTGCCATCAACCTTGGCACTAATACCCTTTCCTGCTGTCTGATTTATCTCGCACACTCGGGATGCTTTAATCTCTTTACCATAAGCAGACAAAATACTAAGTGCAATAGGGTGAGTTGATGCACTCTCAGCATATGCCGCATATTCTATTAATTTAGATTTTGGCATTGTATTGTGATGAACAGTTATTACTTTAAACACACCTTTAGTTAAAGTGCCTGTTTTGTCAAAAGCAATATATTTTAACTTAGACAGCACCTCGATAAAAGTAGAACCTTTAATCAAGACACCCTCTCTACTAGCTCCTCCAATCCCTGCAAAAAAACTAAGTGGAATTCCTATAACTAAAGCACAAGGGCAGCTTATAACCAAAAATGTTAAAGCTCTGTAAATTCATGTGAATCAATCTGTGTTAACATTTAAAATAAATATAGAAACAACAGGAACCACAACAGCAATAATTAAAGCTAAAGTGCATACGATCGGTGTATAAACTTTTGCAAACTTCTTTATAAAATTCTCAGATTTTGACTTTCTATTTTGAGAATTTTCTACCAAATCTAGAATTTTAGAGACAGTAGACTGCTTAAATGTTTTTGTAGTTTGAACTTTAATAACACCATTTAAGTTTATGCATCCGCTTATAACATCATCTCCCACGCTAACATCTCGAGGGACACTCTCCCCTGTAAGAGCTGCAGTATTTAAACTGGTAGACCCTTCAACAACAAATCCATCAAGAGGAACCTTTTCCCCTGGATTTACTGTTATTACACTCCCTTTAGCTACACTTGCAGGATCTACCTTAATTAATTTGTCGTCCTTTTCAATGTTTGCATAATCTGGCCTTATGTCCATTAACTTTTTAATATTTTTTTTGCTTCTGTTAACTGCATAACCTTGAAAAAACTCTCCAATTTGAAAGAACAACATTACAGCAATAGCTTCATTGTAATCTCCATCTTTTTTATATATAGCGATACCGAAAGCGCCAATTGTGGCAATACTCATTAAAAAATTTTCATCAAAAACATCGCCTTTAAGAATGCCTTCTATAGCTTCTTTTATAATGTCATAACCAATTATCAAAAAAACAATAACAAAACAAACAAGCTTTATAACTCCAGTAATAGGCAATATATTTAATAAAACTAAACTTAAAATTGTAAAAATAATTCTGCATGAAATTATTTTTTGACTTTTGTCTAGATTTAACTTCATAAATTTAACTCCTTGCGTATCTGTATATAAATTTTACTAATATTTAAATTAATATAAACTTTATATATTAACAAATCAGCTTTTTTACTTTAAATTGTCAAAATTTTATATATTTATTAATTTTTTTATGTGATAGAATTAGAAAAGTTTTTTGGAGGAATGGCCGAGTGGTTGAAGGCGGCAGTCTTGAAAACTGTTGTGCCGAAAGGTACCGTGGGTTCAAATCCTACTTCCTCCGCCACTTTATTTCAAATCGCCAAAACAATAAATCATTTATCAATGGAAAACTTGTAAGACTAAATTTTAGATGTATCAATTAACAAACAATACTCTTCACAGCAAAGTCTTACAATCAAAAACTTATGTCACAAACAAAATATAGATAATAGTTATTCACATTTTAATATATAATTTTTCATCGCTTGGTCTAAACAGAAAATTTAAACTCTAGTGTTTTACTAACATGCTAAAGAAAGGAATGTCTAAATGTCAAAAGATGTATATATATCCCCTCTTACAACAAGATATGCTGATGAAGAAATGAAATACATTTTTTCTCAAGATTTTAAATTCAAAACTTGAAGAAAACTCTGAATTGCCCTTGCTGAGGCAGAAAAGGAACTTGGGGCTAACATTACAGACGAGCAGATTGCAGAGATGAAAGCACATACTAGCGATATTAACTATAAAGTTGCACAAGATAGAGAAAAGATTGTACGCCACGATGTAATGAGTCACATTTACGCTTATGCTAAGCAGTGCCCAAAAGCAGCTTCAATTATACACTTAGGGGCAACGTCTTGTTATGTTGGAGACAATACTGATATCATCATTATGCGTCAAGCATTAAAAGTAATTCGCAACAAGATTGTTAGTGTTATTAAGTCTCTTTCATCTTTTGCATATAAATATCAAAGTCTTCCCACTCTTGGGTTTACGCATTTTCAACCAGCTCAACCAACAACAGTAGGCAAAAGAGCAACATTGTGGATTCAAGATCTTTTAATGGACCTTGAAAATGTTGAATATCAAATTTCTAAAATCAAGCTACTGGGATGCAAAGGAACAACAGGAACACAAGCTTCTTTTCTTGAACTTTTTGAAGGCAATTATGAAAAATGTAAAAAGTTAGATAAACTAATTGCCGAAAAAATGGGCTTTACGACATGTTTTGCTGTTTCTGGTCAAACTTACACTAGAAAGCTTGACTATCAAGTATTAAGTAATCTTTCTGGCATTGCACAAAGTGCTACAAAGTTTTCTAATGATATTCGTCTTTTACAACACCTAAAAGAAATTGAAGAGCCATTTGAAAAAACTCAAGTTGGCTCTTCTGCCATGGCTTATAAACGCAACCCTATTAGGTGTGAGAGAATTGCATCTCTTTCAAGATATATTATTGTAAACACTCTTAATCCTGCTATTACAGCCTCCAGTCAATGATTTGAAAGAACTCTGGATGACTCTGCTAATAAGCGTCTATCTATCCCTGAAGGTTTCTTGGCTACAGATGCTGTCCTTAATCTCTACAAGAATGTGGCAAGTGGCATGATCGTTTACCCTAAAGTTATAGAATCAAGACTCATGATTGAGCTCCCCTTTATGGCAACAGAAAACATAATGATGGATGCTGTAAAAAAAGGTGGCAACAGGCAAGAGCTTCACGAACACATCAGAATTCACTCTATGGCTGCTACAAAAGTTATAAAGGAACAGGGAGGAGAAAACGATCTCATCAAAAGAATTGCTGATGATCCTATTTTTAACACAACAATTGATGAATTACAAAAAAATCTAGACCCTAAAAAATATATAGGTGTTGCACCTGTTCAAACTGAGGATTTTTTAAAAGAATTTGTTTTACCACAACTTGAAAAATATAATGATGTATCTGATGAAGCTTCAGATATAAATATTTAAAACAAAAATATTTAAACTATATCTTTTAAAAACTAATCTATAATTATCGTTCGTGTTTAAAAATTCATAGAAGATTAAATATGAAATTTACTAATGTGAGGTGAAATTATGCCAGCTAAAGTAATTGTTGGTGCGAACTGAGGCGACGAAGGAAAGGGCAAAGTTACAGATGTCCTTGCTGCAACTAGTGATGTTGTAGCCCGCTTTCAAGGGGGCGCTAATGCAGGTCACACAATAATTAATGACTATGGTTGTTTTGCTCTACACACTCTCCCATCAGGAATATTTTACCCCCATGTTACAAACATTATAGGTAGCGGAGTTGCGCTGGATATAAAAAAACTATGTTGCGAGTTCAAAAACATTATAGACCATGGAGTTCAACATCCAAAACTAATTATATCTGAAAGAGCTCAAGTTCTTATGCCGTACCATACATTACAAGATACTTATGAAGAAGAGAGACTTGCTGGAAGGGCATTTGGATCTACAAAATCAGGAATTGCTCCATTCTACTCAGATGTTTACACAAAGACTGGAATCATGGTTGCTGACCTATATAATAAAAAGCGATTAAAATCAAAACTCGATGATGCTCTTGAAGTAAAAAACTTCATATTTAAAAATCTTTATCATAAACCGACTCTTAATTCTTGTGATCTGTTTGACGAGCTATGTGAATACGGAAAGCTTATTGAGCCATATGTAGGCGATACTATTAAAGTTACACACCAAGCTTTAAAAGAGAATAAAACTATATTGCTTGAAGGTCAACTTGGTGCCCTAAAAGATCCTCTACTTGGAATTTGCCCGTTTACAACTTCTTCTCATACATTAGCAGGGTTTTCAACAGTTGGTGCATGTGTTCCACCGACAGAAATTAAAGAAATCATCTGTGTTACAAAATCTTATTCATCATGTGTCGGTTCAAAAGAAGAACCTTTTGTTTGTGAGCTTATAGGAGAAGATGGGGATGAACTTAGAGCGAGAGGTGGACATAAAGGTGAATTTGGAGCTACAACAGGAAGACCTAGAAGAGTTGGCTGATTTGATGCAGTTGCCACCAAATATGGGTGCACAGTTCAAGGTGCAACGAGTGTGTGCCTTACTTGCCTTGATGTTTTATCTTATTTAGAAGACATCAAAATTGTAACGGAGTATGAAATTGATGGTAAAGTAGTTGATAGTTTTCCTGTTCCAGCAAAACTAGAAAAAGCAAAACCTGTATTTACAACACTTCGGGGATGAAAAACAGATATTAAAGGCATTAAAGAATGAGAAAAGCTTCCAGAAAACGCTAAGAAATACGTTGATTTTATAGAACAAAAAATCGATTGTAAAGTAAATATGATATCTACAGGTCCTGCAAGAGAAGATATTATTTACAAATAATTCATTTATAGAACTTTTGATGATATTTGATTGAAGGAATTTAGAAATTTATTATTAATATGATTTGCGAGAGGAAGTAATATGGCATCTGCATTATCTTCTAATAGGGAAAAAATACTTGTACTTGACTTTGGCGGACAATACAATCAACTTATAGCAAGACGTGTGAGAGACCACCATGTATATGCAGAAATTCTCCCATATACAACTCCAATTGAGAAAATAAGAAAAAATAACTATAAAGGAATTATTTTTACGGGTGGTCCTAATTCGGTTTATGATGACAACTCACCCCACTACACAAAAGATATTCTAAAACTAGGAATTCCTATCCTAGGCATTTGTTATGGATGTCAGCTTATTGCATGAATGACAAATGGAGAGGTTAAAACTGCACCTGTTTCCGAATACGGAAATGTTAACATACACCTACTTAAGAAAAACTCCCTTCTTTTCAACAAAGTTCCTGAAACAAGCACTGTATGAATGAGCCACACGGATTTTATTTCTCGTGCTCCACAAGGATTTGACGTTGTTTCAAAAACCGATAACTGCCCCTGTGCAGCTATGGAAAACGTACAAGCCCAAATTTACGCTGTTCAGTTTCATCCTGAAGTTACTCACTCTGAGTTTGGTAACCAAATTCTCTATAACTTTTTATTTGAAGTTTGTAAATGCAAGGGCGAATGAAAAATGGAGAGTTTTATTGACGTCAAAATTGCAGAACTTAGAGAAAAAATTGGAAGCAAAAATGTGATATTGGGTCTTTCTGGTGGTGTAGATTCTTCTGTAGCTGCAGGTCTTTTAAGTCGTGCTGTTGGAGGTAAACTCACATGCGTTTTTGTAGATCATGGACTTATGAGAAAAAACGAAGGTGATATTGTAGAAAAAACTTTTACCTCCCTTTTTGATATGAATTTTATAAGAGTTAACTGCCAAGACCACTTTATTAAATGTCTTAAAGGCGTTACAGATCCTGAAGAAAAAAGAAAGATTATTGGGACTGAATTCTATAAAGTTTTTTGAAATGAAGTCAAAGCAAGAGCTAAAGAAGGCTATTTTGCTCAAGGAACAATATACCCTGATCGTATTGAGTCTGGTAAGGGCAAAAATGACACTAAAACAAATACAGCCGTTATAAAAACTCACCACAACATGGTTAAAAGACCTAGTGATATTAAATTTATAGATGTAGTAGAGCCTTTAGCTGACCTGTTTAAAGATGAAGTTAGAAAAGTTGGCGAAAATCTAGGAA
>CAVGFB010000134.1:0-5190 GCA_963628375.1 Gorillivita sp. (SeqCode) | reverse complement strand
TATTTACTCCCATCATTAAAAAATGTGTTGCACTAAAGGATTTATTTTCATTAATTTCAACACCGTAATTGCAAACAGCATTTTTAATAGTAAAACCGGAGAATATACTAATAGCTAAAATTGTACAAATAGGAAGGATTTTGAATAACTTTCTATTAAATTTAAAATTTTTAATAAAGAAAACAGATTCAATAATAAGTATTGAAAAAAACACAAAAATTGCAGTAGGTTTTATTGAATATCCAATAACTGAAATTAACGGAATAAACAAAGTTTTTATTCATTTATTTTTGCAACAAACATATATATAAAAAACGGTAGTAACAGCAAGCATTGCAAACGTGTCAGAGTATGGAACCATAATATAGGGGTTTAAGCCTATAAATATGTAACTTAGGAAATATGTAGATATACCACACATATTGCCTTTTATTTTCTTGGCAATGAATCCAGATAGAAGTACGCATATAGCACAGGAAAATGCAGATAATATTACTAAAACTAGATAATAATCATTAAATTCATTTATTCCAAGTCATAAGCACAAATTATAAATCCGTCTGAAAATACCAGCTAAAAAGAGTTGATTTGTATACATCGACATATAGTCACTGTTTATCTGTTTTTCTGGGAATATTACATTTCTTGTATCTCAGCCAACAATAAAATATCCACCATAACATATAAATATTTGCAATATCAACAATAAAACAAATGAAACTACAACAATTTTTTTATAAGACTTTTCGTTTTTAATTATTTGAGTGATTTTTTTATTTTTGAGCTTATATTTTTTTAGAAATTTTATTATTAAAAAACATGCAATTAAAGCAATAATAAAAAAAACAACATTAAAAATCGCATAAGGTTTCTGTAATGTAAAACCTGTAAAAGGAGCAAAAAAAAGCAATACTAATATTAGAAAAAAAATATATGAATGAAAAAATTTTCTAATAAAATTAAAAAATCACATTGTGCATTAAAAATATAAACTCTAGGTAAAGAATTTATGTAGTTTAAAGAAATATTTTAATTTTTATTTAAACAGGAACTACTTTTTTTACCTCAGGAATTTTATCTTTTAGTACTCTCTCTACTCCTTGAGATAGTGTCATTTGAGACATAGGACATCCCTTACATGCACCAAGCAGCTCAACTTCTACTATCCCATCTTCTGTAACATTAACTAAATTAATATCTCCGCCATCTGCTTGAAGTGAAGGTTTAACTAATTCAATAACTTCTTCTACCTTTTTTTTGTCTAACATATATTCTCCTTATTTTTAATTTGATTTTCTATAAGTAAATTTTATCTATCTTTTAGCATATAGCTGCGTTCATGTAAAATAGTAGTCATTTGGCCATGACCTGGTAAAACTAAAGTATCATCTGGGAGTTTTGCTAACTTATTTAACGATTCCTCCATTAAATCTGGCCTTGAATCCTCAAAATCAACTCTACCACAGCTAGAGAAAAAGAGCGTATCTCCAGCAAACAAAACAGGAATCTTTTTATTAGTATTTTTCTCAAGTCCTGTGTCCTCACAATAAAAGCAAACACTACCCAAAGAATGACCTGGTGTTTCAATAACTTTTAGGGTAATTTTGCCAATAGTTATTTCATCGTTGTTTTCTAATAATGTATCACATTTACAATTTTTTACACGTCTATGCATTACAGGTAATTGTTTTGTGCCTTCAATAAAAGGAGCATCAATTTTTGAAGCATAAACACATGAGTTATATTTTTGTTTTATATATGATGCTGCACCTATATGATCAAAATGATAATGGGTCAAGAGTATTGTATCAATATTTGCATCCTCTATAAACTCTACAATTTTGCCCTCATTACAACTTGGATCGATAAGGCATGCATGACCATCACTTTCAATCAAGTAAATATTGTTTTTTAAAAGTCCTTGTACAGTATAAGATATCTTTAAAATGTCTGTTTTAATTATTAATTCGTTATTCATTACCATCCATATTTTTGTTGTCTTGTACTTTAGATATATATTTTGTTATTGCGTCAATTGTTTCATTTGAGACATAATGTTCAATCCTGCATGCATCCTTCTCTGCAATAACATTATCAACTCCTATTTTAATTAGCGCATCTTTAAGTATTTTGTGTTTAGAGTATACTTTTAATGCAAGTATTTTTCCATTTTTTGTTAATGTAATTCTACCATGGTCATCTATTGAAATATGTCCAGATTCTTTTAATTTAGAAAGAGCATGACTTACTGCAGTTTTTGAAAACTTCATTTTGTGTGACAAATCAACTGCTCTTACTTTATCTAATTGTTCAGATAAAATAAGAATGTTTTCTAAATACATTTCGCCAGATTCATACATAATATTTTAATTGTTGAAAATTTTAGTTATTTATATTTTAGTTTAAATTATAAATAAATCAATATTCACAGTAACATATTTAGTAAACTATAGTTAACCAAATATTTTTTAGGACAATAAAAAATGGAGGTTATATGAATTTAGCAGAAGGAAAAATTGGAAAACAATATATCGTAAAAACTATTGAAGCCAAACAAAAAGAACGCCTTCATCTCTTAGAGATGGGACTTATTCCAGGTAGTAAGATAGAGATAGTTAAACGTGCTCCATTAGGTGATCCTATAGAAATTAGACTTCATGGTTATTCATTAGCTATTAGGGTATCTCGAGCAAAAAAAATTACTATTTTGGATATTGATTCTGATAAAGATAAAAATCAAGATCTACTTGAAGCAGATAATGTTATAGATTTTCTATACAATTTAAGTTCAAATCACAACTGTAAAAATTGCAAATTAAAATGTAGACAAAATTTAAATTTAAATAAACGTCTTGAAATTGACAAAAACTATAAGTATTCTCATGGTTTTTATAATCCTTTTAAGATGACAGACAAATCTTTAGATGAGTTTCAACATCCAAAAATAGGTGAGGCCGATTTATTTGTCAAACATAATTATAAAAGTAACAAGAAAATAAAAGAAAAAAATATTAATGTAGCATTAGTTGGAAATCAAAATTCAGGTAAAACAACGCTTTTTAATCAATTAACTGGATCTAATCAACATGTAGGAAACTTTCCAGGTGTGACAATTGAAAAAAAAGAAGGATTATGTAGGTGAAATAATAACTTAAACATAACTGATTTGCCTGGAATTTATAGTCTGACTCCTTATTCTAATGAAGAAATATTATCACGTGATTTTACCTTAAGCGAAAACACAGATTGCATTATAAATATTGTTGATGCTACGAGTATAGAAAGATCTCTATATTTGACTATTCAACTTATTGAGTTAAATAAACCTATGGTGCTAGCTTTAAATATGATGGATGAAGTTAGAGAAAACGGTGGCAAGATTCAAATAAATGAGCTCGAGTATAGACTTGGTATACCTGTTGTTCCTATATCTGCAGTAAAAGGCGAGGGAATAGAGGAGCTAATTGATCATTTAACTACAACATACAAGGAAAATTTAACTCCTAACTTTCAAGAGTTTTGTAAACAAGATAAGTGCAGCGGTGCTATACACAGGGGGCTTAATGCAATATATCATTTAATTGAAGATCATACACTAAATGCAAAAATTTCACCTTTGTATGCAGCAACAATGCTTGTTATTGGTGACTCAGCAATAGAAAACAAGCTAAAGTTAGACAAAAATGAAATAGATAGTATAGAACATATTGTGAAACAAATAGAACATGAAACAAATCTTGACAGATATGCGTGCATTACAGTAATGAAATATAGATTTATCCTAAGAATTTGCAAGGGAGTTGTTTTTAAAGGAGAAAAAAGTGCAGCTCGATTAAGATCTGAGAAAATAGATAAAATTTTAACTGGTAAGTGAACTGGGATTCCTATTTTTGTTATTATCTTAGGTTTAATTTTTTGGTTAACGTTTAGTGTCATTGGAACACCGCTTCAAGAATTACTAGAGGATTCAATATCAAATATAGGTGCGATGTGTGAGAGTGCAATGACAAGTGCTAATGTAAATGAAATTGTTGTATCGTTTGTGTCAGATGGATTATTTGCTGGTGTTGGTACAGTGCTATCATTTATACCAATAATTATAGTTTTGTTTTTCTTTCTCTCTATTTTAGAAGATAGTGGTTATATGGCACGAATTGCCTTTATCATGGATAAAATTTTAAGAAAAATTGGACTGTCGGGCAGTAGTATTGTTCCTATGTTGCTTGGATTTGGATGTTCTGTACCAGCGATTATTGAAACTAGATTTTTAGCTTCTGAAAGAGATCGAAAACTAACAATTTTGCTTGTTCCATTTATGAGCTGTTCTGGTAAATTGCCACTATATGGTTTTATAAGTGTTATGTTTTTTCCTCAATGTGCAGGCCTTGTTATGACATCGCTTTATTTTTTAGGAATTTTTATAGGTATATTAGTAGCACTGATTTTAAAAGGACGAGGTAAACCTATGCCATTTATTATGGAGCTTCCGAATTATAGATTCCCTAGTGCTAAAAATATTGCTCATATGATGTATGATAAGTGTGGAGACTTTATAAAACGTGCGTTTAGCATTATTTTTATAGCAACTCTAACTGTATGGTTTTTACAACACATTACAATAACTTTTAACTTCGTGGAAGATGAACAACAATCCCTACTCGCTAACATTGCTAGGTTTATAGCTCCTGTGTTTAATCCGCTAGGCTTTGGGGACTGAAGGTGTGTTGTTTCACTTATAGCAGGATTTTTAGCAAAAGAGAGTATTGTTTCATCTCTTTCTGTTTTATTTGACAACACACAAGCTATAGCTAGTATTTTAACTCCATTATCTGCGTATGCATTTATGGTCTTTGTCCTTTTGTATACCCCTTGTGTTGCTACTATTGCTAGTATAAATAAAGAGTTAGGGTTTAAATATGCTATAAGAATTGCACTATTTCAATGTGTAATTGCTTATTTAATATCCTTTATTATTTTAAATATTGGTAAAATAATATGCATGTTTTAATTAAACTGCTATTAATAATAAAGGAGATTATATAATGTCTGATGTTCGCGTAATTGAAGTTAAACAATCTATTTTTGCTAACAACAACAAAAGAGCAGACAAACTAAGAGCTGAATTAAAAAAAGATAAAACATATTTTCTAAATTTAATGAGCTCCCCAGGTTCGGGAAAGACTACTACTC
>CAVGFB010000133.1:0-10006 GCA_963628375.1 Gorillivita sp. (SeqCode) | reverse complement strand
GTTTATGTATCAATTGGGAATGCTCCAACATCACTGCATCCTCAGTCTGTTTTTGGCGAAATACTTTTTTTGTTTATTTTATCCCAGCAAAACCAGGTACCGTATCGATTGCCTGAAACCGCGTAAAACTTATCTATTATCGTCTCGTCAATACCAGTTTTAGGAATACTACCTGAAGAGTCTAATAAACAATCAAAATAGTTGGTGTTGAATGTATGTGGATTAAAAGAATTTTGAGTATTAACTTGACCATTTAAATTAGTAACAACAACGTGTCATTCTCCTGTAGTGTTGCTAGTTATTTTAAATGGAATTTTAGATAAACGCTCAGACTTTTCATTTTGTTTGTCAAACTCTATGTCTGCCCTTATTATTTTCTCCAATGCTACAAAACCACTTTTTTGTGTTTGAGGAATTGTAATATTGCTTAATGATTGCCCTGTTTTAGCGTTATAAGCTTGACTTTGAGTTTTTGTCTTAGAGTCTTCAAATCAAGTTACTTGAATAATATAGTACTCATCACTTAGATTGTAGTTTTCAGCAGGCTTAATCTCATGCACTACATAGGTTCCTATTGGACAGACTATATTGCCTTGCCTGTTGTAAAAAAAATCATCTCCTTTTGATTTGTTATTTCTGTATAAATCACATATGCCAACAGAACCATATTTATCTGTTTTCATATCTCACGTTTTAATCAGCTTGTGCTTATTTTTATAATTTGAAATATCTAAAATGTTGAAATTATCATAAAAATATTCAAACTCGTATATAGCATTCTCAAAACTCGCCTTGCTGGTTTGAGTATTTTGAGAGATTCTTGTATCGTTGTCTTGCTTTATTAAACACAATGAATTTTGGTCATATGCTGGTGTATCAATAAGTCCTTGATCAGCGTCTATGTAAGTTACTTGATTGTTAGAAATTGTTGTTGTAATAGTATTTGTATTTAGAGTGTAATTTCGTCCGTGAGAGGACTCCTTCTCTTTTATCGTACACGTACCAACAGGTAGCCCATCAATTCTTGCATGCGCTTTTTGATCATCTCTTAAATTTAAATATACTGTATCAGAATTACCCTTGCTGTCTGTAATCTCATAAGCTAAATTATCACCAAGAGAATAATTGCTGTTATTGTAAGATCATTCTACATCAGATGATTTTGTTAGATCTAGGCTTCCTTTTGGACTAGCTACTTTAACTAAATCTCCTCCTATATTTTGAACACTAACTCCTCCGCCTGGTGGAATAAATTTTATATAAAAGTAATCATAATCTTTATCGTTATACTTTCAATTAATGTTTACCTCACAAACACTGCCACGTTCGCATTCTGGTAGGTGACCATGACTTTCCCAATTATCCATACAATGGTATCCGCTCTCTGGACCATATGAATCAAGAACTTCAACCTGATTAAAGTTGAAATTCTCAAACCCAGATATTGTTCCTACTTCCATATCAAAGTACGAATAAAGCTCCTCACCTTGCACTCTGTGTCAATCTTTAACTACTGCAGTATTAGCAGAAGCTCCAAAAGCATTTGTGTTATTTTGAAAGAAAAATCATAAAAGTACGCTCGCAATTAAAATCAATAAACTTAAAATTAAAAAGATAATCTTTTTATTAAATACTGCTTTTTTCTTTAATACAAACGGATTATTCTGCAAATTACAGTTTATAAAATTCAAGTCTCTCTTATACATCTAACCTCCTTAATTGATTTTTATTTTTTGTTTAACTTTAAATTCATCCAAATCATTATGAAATTTTTCTACAGTATGTACTGCTTTTTTACACTTTAAAAATCTAAAACTAGCTACATTATTATGTGCAGATATAACACGATATTTAGAATCCAAAAAAGCGATATCTAACTTATGTGTAAAGAACAGAGTATGAACACTATTACAATTTTTTAAAAGTACTGCTCTGCTCTTGTTAGAAAAATAAAGCCCTCTTAATTTACTTATATGAGATTTACAAACTTCTACTTGCATAATTAAAAACCATTAATTTATTGTTATAACTACAACAGTAGTGTCAGATACCTGCGTAAAGGTAACTAAACATCACGTGTAAACTCCATTTGATTTCACAAAAGTTGTTGCACACTCATTTTCACTCTTAATTTTGTTTCATAAATTTTTTGTTAATAAACTGGATACTTGTTTGCTTGATTCTTTAACTGAGCTATTCAAACTAAAGCTTAGTATTTTTTTATTTTCGGAAATCTGATAATCTCTAGCTTGAATTTTTACAGGATCAAAAAACTCGTATTTAAAGTTGTATGGAATTTGTTCATCTCCATCTGCATCATTTGACTCATTTAAATCTTCTGAATATTTAATATTTTTCATAAAAAGATTAAAAGATGTTTTTATAACGTCAGGCTCATTTTTACTTAAATTCAAAACAAAAGTTGTTAAAACATCAAATAAAATAAATAAAAACAAAAACAAAAATCCAAGTTTTAGTCTTGCATTTTTTATGTATTTTTTGTTAGCCGCTTCTTTCATGATGTCCTTATAAAGCAATTAAAAAATCACACCTGGTTTATATGTATCAACAACAAGATTTTGTGTGTGATCAATTGTTTTAAGTGGAACTCCAAAAATTTCACTTTTAAGTCCTAGTCCAAAGAGTGTTGGCTTCATTTTTAGTATTCCAGAAAATTTATATAGGCCTGAATTCATGGATGTAACTGAAACGTCAACTTCAATGTTGTTATCATCAAAATTGGAATTCAAATCAGTTTTTAAACTTGATACCAAATTTGAAGTTGACCTCCCACTAGATGGAGCAACACACAACATACTTACTGACTGTTTAAACACTCTGTCAAACTCTGCACAATAGTTAAAAAATAATATAACGTTTACAGCAATAATTGCGATTATTAAAATAACTGGAAACATGACAGCTAGTTCAATAGTTGCTTGACCTTCACATTTTTTTACTTCTAAAATTTTTTTTGTTATAGATTTCACAAGCTTATCTCCAAACTTTAAGTTTACTAACTGCACCTAGGATTGATTGAATGCCTCAAGCTACGTTAGATACGACATTTGAGATTAAACTTGTTGCACAACTAGGCAAAGTAACAGTAATCGGAATACTAGGACCTCAAGAACCTAAAGGGGAGATTTTAGCAATCTCGATTTTTCCTGAATTAAGGTCAACGCTGTCTAATTTGAGAAATTTTGATAACTCATCTTGATTAGTTAAAGAATTTAAAATGTTGTTTGTTTGACTGTTTGACTTAAGTACGCTTTGAGATAAAGTTAAATATTTTACTGCAAAAGATTTAGATATTGCTCCTGCTTGAGTTTGTGTATTAAAATTTTTAGAGTTAGTTGCAACGTAATCAGAATTAATTAATACAGGCTTTAATGGTTTTAAATTAACTGGTTCAAGACCAATAGAATTAAATAAGTTGCGTATAAATTTTGCAGCTCACCTGCCAAGTCCACTTGAACTATTAAAGCTTAAACTGTTAAGACCACTCTCTAGCCCGTCAATTAACGAACTAGAACCATTATTGTATGTGGTCAATAGACTAGACCATATATTTAGTGCCACTCCACTAAAAGACGACATTGCAGGGATTTTGTCTTTTATTCCGTCTGTAAAAGACGTAATGACTGTGTTTCCTTCATTTGAGTTCTCTTCAATTAATGTTGCAGCAGACATGGCAGCACGTATTCCTAGTGTTGCATCTGTATTTACAAAACTAGAATTAAATGAAGTGTTAGCAGGACTAACTGAGTTATTAACACAAATTACAAAAACGCCATATGCTCCAGGAGGGCAAGCGTATATTCTGTTGCTAGATAAAGAGTTTATTAACTCTTTAAATTTTGAAAGTCAATTACTTGCTGAGTCTTTAACTTTTTTGTTGTAAGGTGCAGCTTTATTTGTTGCATCAGAATATATTTTTGATTGCTCCTCTATTATCTTATAGTAATGCTCAAATCCATAAACAGATGACGTAGCTCCACTCCCAATAGAACCAAAATCGTTTTGTGAAAAATGACATTTATCACATATTGCATAATCATTTGAATTTCAACTCTGTGCATTACCTGTCCCAACAACTTCATTACAATTAGAACAGCCGTCTCAAGCATGCATAACAAGTTTATCTCCACACTTAGTTATTGGAAAATATACGTCATTAAATAACTTAGAATTTTGCATTTCAACAGTGGATCTTGGAATGTGAGGAAAATTCATATCTACGCTGTCTGAATTCTCAAAATAATATCCCTCATTTAAAAGATTAATAACAAAATTATAATAATGCTGTCGTAATACTCAATCAGCATACTTTTCATCCCCTGTTCCTGTTGGCGTATCAATTAACTTACGTTTATAAAAATACTTTCTGGCACGCAACAGGCCATACCCAAAATTTCAAATATCAACACTTTTATACTCAGGGTTCTCTATATCGGATAGATTTGCAAGTCTACCTGCTCTATCTAATTGAGAACTTGGATTATTTATATTGTCTGCCATCCATGCTTCTCGCTTTGAATTGATAGATTCCTGAGCTAGCCTCTCAGCCTCGCTAGCATCTCTTTTTAAATCTTCTTTGCCGTTGTTTACCTCATTTAATACGTTTTTAATATTGTCAGAGTTTCCTGGTTTTATTTCAATTCCCTCTCCTGGTTCTAGAATAGTTATTGCCATGTAATTTGCATTAAAAGCTCCACCATTATTTGCACTAGCAACCATATATGCCTTTACTGTAGATATAAAAGGTAAACTTTTTTGTATTTTGTTTAGAGCATTTGCACTGTTGTTTGAAAACTTTTCTTGTTCATTTAAAATTTTAAATGCTGCGTCTAAAAGCGACTCACCTGCAGCCGCTGTAGGTGGAATACACAAACACACAACACCAACAGATCCACATACACATGCACTTAAACCAAGGGATAGAATTAAAGCATCGCAAGCTTTAACTAAAATCATAAATTCCCCAACTTGACTTATAGCAGCTTGACTTGACGTGTCAGCTATATTTTGAATGTTTGCACTCTCAGATGTAGTTGCATAAACAGAAGCACTGGAAAATATTAAAGTCAGTGTTAAAAGCAAGCTAACAACAACGCTTAAGGTAGAAAATCCAGCTTCATCATAAAATATAGAGTTTTTATTCAAGCGCTTGGAATTTTTAATTAATTTAATCATCCACCCACTCACCTTTCTACGTTATTACCTAATGGACTATTTTGACACCACTCTGGCCTTGTTTTGCAATTAGCACTAACGTTTAACTCAAAATTGTTATTTGAATTTAAAATCCCTAAAACTCCTGATAAAAATCCAATTAGAGGAATTGGTTTTACTTCGTTTATTACCTTTACTTCTACTGTGCCAGAACTTTGATTGCCTATAAAATCAAACTTATAAGAGCAATTACTGCTGTGAACATGAAAATTATCTTGCTGTGGAATTGCTGATAGTCGTCTTCTTAAAAATGAATCGCAAATTTGTGTTTTGTTTTCTTCTGAACAAGTTGATAACACCCTTGTGCATTCAGAAGCTGCACTTAACATAATCATTCTGTCGTAGAGCAAAATTCCAGGTTGGATCAATAACAACAAAAGTAAAAATATTACAGGTATCATCACTGCTGCTTCTATTGTTGCTTGCCCAGAATTATTTTTTAACTTTAAAAATTTCATAATAACATTTATTTATACACAGAAAATATCTGCACAAATTCCCAACATTCCTCCTGATAAATTATGAGATGCACTAGAGAGAGCATGTTCAAGTAACATTCCGTCAATAAACTTACTTGCAATAAGATATATAGCTGAAGATATAAGAACCAAAGTAGAGACAACAATCGCAAATTCAACTGCTCCTTGGCCGTGAGTCTCTTTGGCAAAACTAAATAGTAATTTTTTTAATCTGCACAACTGAGGTTGACAATATTTTTTATTTATTTTTTTCATACAAAACTACACCTTTAAAAACTTACAAACCGTTTATGCCCTCTGCAATAGAGTTTCAAAGCTCCTCTAACTTTGGCCTAAAAACAACAATGGCAAGAATTGCAATTACAACTAAAACTCCCACCAGGATTGCATATTCAGTTGTTCCTTGTCCACTTTCATTGTTTATTTTTTGTTTTAATTCAATTAATTTTTTATTGATTACGTTTATTGCCCTAACTTTATGTTGTTTTATTTTTTCTTGTAACATACTTCCCCCTTAGTTAAAAATTACTTGTAAGCTCTAACAAAACAGGACCCAAAACCAATATAAGCATTGCTGGTAAGATCAATGTTCCTGTAGGTATCATCATTTTTACTGGTGCTTTAGCTACTTGCTCTTCTCTTTTGGTCTTATATAAAGTTTGTGTCTCAACAGCCGCCTCTTCAAGACTAGAAGATAGTGAAGTTCCGAACCTAAGTGATCTAACGATGTTTTCTATTATTCTTTTAAATTGTGCAGAATCAAAAGAGCTAGCCATATCTTTTAGTGCATCTTCTCTTGATTGAATTCCACTTGTTCATTTGTTTATTGCAACTGTACAAGACTTAGATAAAATATTTTTAAAATGCTCTGAATATAGTTGTAGCGACATATCAAATGAAAGTCCAGACCTTAAAGCTAAAGATACAACTTCAAGCATTTCTGGAAGAGAAGCCTCAAGCCTTTGTACTCTTAATGTACTCTCTTCGTTTAAAGCTCAATATGGTGCATAAAAGCCTACTATTACCCCAAGTATAAATAAAATCAAACCTAGCATGTTTGACAATACCAGTCCTAATAACAAACCAGATAAAGATATTAAAATGGAAAGTCTAACCTGTGTTTCAACAAATATTTGCTTTGTTAAAAACTCTAATTTTCCTGCTTTTTTACATAATCTCTCTGTCTTAGTTGAAAATTTTGATTCTTTTGTAAACTTATAAGTAATGAATTTTGTTTGAACGCTTACTTTAGAATTAAACGACAACCTGAACATATAATATAAAACCCTGTAAGCTAGACCACTGCATTCTGTATTTATCTTTATCTGTTTATTATTGACACCACTTAGAAGTTTTAGTTTATTTCTTGTATTTGTAAGTTCAGTTTTAGAAGTCGTAACAAAAGTTAAACTATAAGCAAAAACAAAAACACTTATACATGCGAATGATATTGTTGTTATATAAAAAAACCCTACAGTCATAGTTATCCTTTAAGCTTGCACATTTAACATTCTTCTTACAAGCAAAACGCCACTTGCCTGCATAACAACAGCGACTAAAAGAATTAAAAATCCTAATACCGAAGAGAAGAACGGAGTTAAAAAATCAGGACTTAAAATTGAAAAGCATGCAATAAGTGCAAACGGCAAAATAGTAACTACTTTAGCTGATAGCTTTGCTTGAGCAGTTTGGACTTTTAACTTTCTCATTAAGTCTAATCTAGACTCTATCATGTCTTTTGCAGAATTAATTACAGGAGAGATACTGCCTCCTGTTTTATGCTGCACATCAAGTGCTACAGATACAAAAACTAACTCAGATACTTTATTGTTGCCCTTTAATACCTCTAAGGCTTGTGGGATAGTTCCTCCAGTTCTTAAAACATTACTGCATTTTGAAAATATTTCTTTCAAGTCCCCAGCACATTCTTTCTCTAAAAACTCAAAAGTTTGAAGGAGAGTATATCCAGAGCTAAAACAAGCACTCATCGAACGCATAGCCTCTGGGATGGATTCTTTTAACTTTTCTTCACGCTTATCTATTGCAGAATTTATACAGATAACAACACATGCACAAATAAGTAAAAAAACTGCTATGCCTGCAATTGGTGATCTAAAAATAAGAGATATTATTATTGATTGAACAATTCCAAACCCTATTAAGGTGGACAAAAATGCTGTATTGTTTGTGTCTAAGTTTTTATAACTTAATACTAAAACTGCTTTTATTACAAAATTTTTTATCCTTAAACTTTTGAATATAAGTCAGTTTGCTAATCCATTTAAAAAACTTACTCCGTTTCGTAGCAATCATTTAAAAAAAGTTTCTTTTTGTTTGTTATCAACAGTTGAAATACCTAGATTAGATACCTTTCTTAATCTTAGTCATGCAAGTGTTTGCTCAGCAATTAAATAGATAAATATAAACGTGCTAATACATGAAGCTATAAATAAAGTTATTTTGTATAAAGTTAATAACATAATACCTCGTCTTTATAATCAAACTTTAAAATCTATTTAAGCTGCAAGGTTTATTCATTTTTGGACTTCTTGCTTTGAAGCGAATTTATAATCAATTACTCTTTTTATCCAACAAGGATTTTTCTCTCATTTAACATGTCCAAGAGCATCTCTAATAAATAAATTCGTAACAACACACTTATTTGTTTTCTTGTCCAGGCTAAACTCTACAATCTGGCTCACATATCTTTTGCCATCAATTCCTCTTGTAGTTTGAACAACAATGTCAATTGCAGATGCTATATACGTCTCGATTACATCAACTGGAAGCTCCACAGCGTACCTCACCATTGTAGTAAGTCTTGTTATTGCCTCACTTGGGGAGTTAGCATGCAGGGTTGTTAAAGATCCATCGTGTCCTGTATTCATAGCTTGTAACATGTCTAATGCTTCAGCACCTCTACATTCACCCACAACAATACGGTCTGGCCTCATTCTAAGTGCATTTATAACTAAATCTCTAATTGTAATTTCTCCTGCTCCTTCTGCATTTTTTGGTCTAGCTTCAAGGCGAATTACATGAGGATGCTCCAAAAATCTAAGTTCTGCAGAATCTTCAATTGTAATTATTCGTTCATCATGAGAGATAAGGCAAGAGAGAGCATTTAATAAGGTTGTTTTTCCAGAACCTGTTCCTCCACTTACAGCAATATTCTTTCTTAATTTAACAGCTCATACAAAGAATTGCTTTAATTTAATATCGATTGAATTAAACTCAATCATCTCGTCTAAGGTAATTACATGTTCACTAAACTTTCTAATAGTCAAAACAGGACCGTCCATTGCAAGTGGAGGAATTATTGCATGAACCCTGTGCCCTGTTGACAGCCGAGCATTAACCGTAGGAGAGCTTTCATCAATACGTCTGCCTAAAGGACCTAAAATTCTATCAATTAAAGATCTAACCTGTTCATCAGATGAAAATTTTGCACTTGTTTTAAAAAGCTTTCCGTCTCTTTCATAATATATAGAATTTGTTCCATTAACCATAACTTCAGTAATTGAAGAGTCGTTTATTAAATTCTCAATAGGACCAAATCCAAACATATAATCAATTAATGCTTCAATTAAATCTTGTTTAGTTCTCTCATCTACCTCCTTTCAAAAATCTAACATATAACAATATTGTGCTGCACTTTTAATCTCTGCTTTTGCCACAATTGGACTTTTTGCTACTATCTTTGCAAGCTTATCTGCACTTATGACTTTTTGCACTTGATCATTTAATTTTGACAATAATTCTTGTTTAGTGAAAGTTAAATCTTTATCAGCTTTTTCAATTTGAACTGCATTACTTGAATTTAAAGAACCTTGATAGATGTCTTTAGATTTATTGTTAAAACTATTTGCCCTTTGATATAAAGACATTATGCACGCATCCTCTTTTTGCCATTAAGCTTAATTCCAAATAGTGAACGACTTTGATTAGATGTAAATTTTTCTGTTAATTTTTGCTCAAGCTCTTCATTTTGCTTTGGAAGCAAAGCTGTAACAATAAATCATAAACTTACAATAAACCCATTATTGCAATCTATAAGCTTATCGGTACTTTTTTCACACATAAACTCATCTACCTGAATCCCACCATCTGCAATTTCTGCCACACTTGCTCCTGATAATGCAGATGAAACATCCAAAGCAGAAAACAAACTTGATTTATTGCATCTATTAAGGCCAAACACAATATTATTTGTAGCTATTCCACACCTTGTACATAAATCAAGTGCGTCTTTAACTTTTTTAACACCTGATGGCCTTTGATCAAGTAAAAAG
>CAVGFB010000132.1:0-4721 GCA_963628375.1 Gorillivita sp. (SeqCode) | reverse complement strand
AAATAAAACTATTTAATTAATTTTTGTACATGTCAAAAAGAAAAGCAAAAATGCCTCTATTTGATCACTTTGGTGAGTTTAGAGCAAGATTAATTAGAATTATTATTTTGCTGGTAATATCTGTCTGTGTATTTTATGTTGCAGCTCCCAGTATTGCTAATTTTTTAATAAATCCAATAGTGCCATACCTGCCTGATCTATCTAATGGTGGAGGTAAGCTTTTTGCACTAAGCCCATTTGAAAGTTTTACCACAAGATTTAAAATAGCATTTTGAACCAGCGTGTGTGCAACTTCTCCTATGATAATCTGACAGTTTTTAGCTTTTGTTTTACCTGCACTAAGAGACAAAGAACGTAAGTGATTTTTATCTACGTTTTTTTCTTCATTATTCCTTTTTATATTTGGAGTGGTATTTTGTTATCTGGTTATTTTAGATAAGGCATTTGGTTGACTTATTGAACAAAGTGAGGGTATGGGCGAGGTATTACCTCAAATGTCTTTGTATATAGATATGATAATCAAATTCGAAATTGGATTTGGCATTGCTTTTCAAATTCCACTAATTGTATTTTTCCTCGTTATATTTAAAATCATACCCTATAAAAAACTTAGATCATGATGACGTTATATCTATTTAGCACTAATGATTTTTTCTGCTGTTGTTACTCCAGATGCATCGCCAGTTACAATGTTATTATTGTTTACAGCTTTGATCGCTCTATATGAGATTTCTCTAGCATTGGCAAGTTTAATAATTCGTAATAAATCTAACAACAACGAATAATTTTATATAAGGAGCTTACATGACAAATAAACTAAAAACAAAACTAGATGAATTTAAGAATTTAAACATAGATTCTCCTGAACGTGTCAGAATTAAAAAAATGTATGAAAGTATAGTTAAACAAACTAAAGAGTATATTAACAAAGCAGGTTTTAAAAAAGCTTTAATTGGACTGTCTGGAGGAATAGATTCTAGTTTGGTTGCTAAGATTTTAGTTGATGCATTAGGAAGCGAAAACATCCTAGGAGTTTTAATGCCAGGACCTTTTTCTAGTGAATCTTCTGTGAATGATTCAATCAGTCTTTCACAAAACTTAAATATTAAAACTCATACTTTTTCTATAGATGGAGTATGTAGCGAATTCAACCAAGTACTTAATTTAGATACCAGCTCAATTGCCTATCAAAATATTCAGTCACGTTGCAGAATGATATATCTAATGGCTCTAAGTAATAACAGGGATTATTTTTTGGTTAATACAGGCAATAAAAGTGAATGTTGATGTGGATATTCTACAATTTATGGTGATATGGCAGGAATGTATGCGCCTATAGGGGATGTGTATAAAACAGATGTTTTTAAATTATGCGTATATTTAAACAAGCAAGCAGAACAAAATTCGCAGTTGTTACCAATTCCTGAAAATGTAATAAATAAAAAACCTTCTGCAGAACTCGGGGAGAACCAAACAGATGAATCATCACTTGGGATAGATTACGCAAGCTTGGATGAAATTTTAAGTCTTTATATTGATAAGAACAATACAAAGCAGGATATTGAAAAGTTAGGATACAAATCTCAAGATTTAGATAATGTATTTAGATTGGTTAAAAAATCAGAATTTAAAAGAAGATATGAGCCTCCGTGTGCCAAATTATCTAATCTTTAAAAATGAACAAAAAATCTTGTAATATATGTCCTCTTAATTGCAAAGTAATACGCAATAAAAAAACATCTGGTAGATGTGGTGCAAATAGTGTGTGTTATGTTGCCTATAGTGGTCTTCATTACTGAGAAGAGCCTCCTATTAGTGGCACACATACTAAAACAAACAACTCGCAAGGTCCAGGTAGTGGAGCTATATTTTTTAGTAATTGCTCGCTTAAATGTGTATTTTGCCAAAACTATAAGATATCTGGTATTAATACTAATAACGCAGGAAAGCCTACAACGATTGAGGATTTGGCTTTAGTTATGTTAGATTTGCAAAATCTTGGAGCTATGAATATTAATCTTGTTACAGGTACACATTATATTTATACTATTTTACCTGCTGTAAAATTATCAAAAAAGCAGGGTTTAAGTATTCCTGTAATATGAAACAGCTCAGGTTATGAAACAATAGAATCCATAGATTTAATTAGTGAGATTATTGATGTTTGATTACCAGATTTTAAATTTGGCGATAACAAATTAGGTTTTGAACTAACCTATAATAATATAGAAAACTATTCTGATGTTGCTATATGTGCTATTAAACAAATGGTCGAATATAAGCATGAAATAAATTTTGACACGTATAGAGATAATTCAAGAATTATATCAGGTGTAGTTGTAAGACACCTTTTATTACCAGGAAATTTAGACAATTCCTTGCGTGTACTTAAGATTTTGTTTGATAATTTTAAAAATAATATTAAATATTCAATAATGAACCAATACACGCCTGTTATTGATAAAAGTGTAAGTGCTAGGTTAAACCATGAGGAGCTTAACGATACAGTTGATAAGAAAGATTATGAATATCTGCTTGATTATGCTGATTTTTTAGGTATAAAAGACTATTATTGGCAACAAGAAGGAACTAGTTCAACAAAATTTATTCCAGATTTTAAATAGCTATATTCAATTACGAAAATTCAAAATCTATAATTATATAAAATTTTTTAAAATTTTTGTTGACATTTATAAATGTTGTTACATAATACATGACTTAAAACTTAGGTTTAATTTTAAAAAATTTAAAAAAAACACAAAATAGGTATAAGTTATGAATAACAATCTTGCATATATAATAAAAAGAATATTATTAGCAATTCTTACAATCTTTATTGTTATCACTGCAACATTTTTTATTATGCACCTTGTTCCAGGAGGCCCTTTTGTTAGTGAAAAGGCAGTGAGTGAATCTGTACAAGATGCTATGAATGCAAAATATGGCCTAGATAAGCCTTTATTTCAACAATACGCTACTTATCTTCATGATATATTGTTTAATTTTGATTTTGGCCCTTCTCTTAAACAAAAAGGTCGTGAAGTTATAGATATAATAATGGATGGTTTTAGTATATCATGCAGAATCGGCTTAATTGCTGCTCTATGAGGAAGTATTATGGGTATTTTCTTGGGGTGTGTTGCAGCTGTTAAAAGAAACACATGAATAGATAAAACAATTATGGTTATTGCCACACTTTTTATAAGTATGCCTAGTTTTATTATTGGGTCTTTATTCTTACTTTGATTTTCATCATATCTTCATTGATTCCCAGCAAATGGCGCTACAGTTGAGGGCTTAACATTGCCGATTATAACTCTAGGGCTTTATCCAATGGCAAATATTACAAGGCTTACACGAACATCTATGCTTGACGTGTTAGGTCAAGACTATATAAGGACAGCTAAAGCAAAGGGAGTTTCTAATAAAGGCATAATATTTAAACACGCTTTAAAAAATGGAATTATCCCTGATATTACATATTTCGGTCCCATGCTTGCAAGTATTATTACAGGATCATTGGTTGTAGAACAGATTTTTGCTGTTCCAGGAATTGGAAGAGCTTTTATACAAAGTATTACAAGCAGGGATTATACTGTACTTATGGGAACTACAATATTTTTAGCATGCATAATTGTTATTATGACATTACTCAGCGATATTGCTTATAAGATTGCAGATCCGCGTATAGAGTTATCGTAGTTTTAATGTAGGAGAGCTTTATGAGTACTAAGACAAAAGCAAAAAAGCCTATATTGTCTATGCAAGTAGACCTAGATCAATTATTGCCAGCTAGTGCTGAGGAAAAAAAATATGTTGTAAAAATGCGTAAATCATCTACCTATTTAAGGGATGGTTTAAAACGACTTTTAAGAAACAAAATTGCTACTTTTAGTGCAATACTTATAATATTGATTACTCTTGCTGTAATTATAATTCCTTTTGTATGACCTTACTCATATGAGCAACAATTAGGTCAATCTGCTCTAAGCCCAGTTGATGCAACATATTCAAACTTAAAACCATTTGAATATGGGCAGACAGAACAGGCAAAAATTCAAAGTGGAGAAAATATATTTCCTCATATATTTGGAACAGACTCAGCAGGTAGGGATTACTTTATTAGATGTGTGTACGGAGCTAGAATTTCACTTGCTGTTGGTTTTTTTGCAAGTATTATGGTTTTGATCATAGGTTTTATAATGGGGGCTGTTTCTGGGTTTTTTGGTGGAAGAGTTGATATGGTAATAATGAGAATAGTTGATATTTTTTATTCTGTACCAGACATGCTAATTATAGTATTGCTTGCTGCTGTTATAAAAGAGCCATTAACTGCTGCTTTAAACGGAACAATTTTTGAGAGCTTAGGATCTAATATTATTAGTATGTTTATAGTATTTGGACTTTTATATTGAGTAGGAATGGCAAGGCAAATTAGAGGCCAGATATTGTCTTTGCGTGAAGAGGAATATGTTTTAGCTTCTAGAGCTGCTGGTGGTAAATCATTATGAATAATATTTAAGCATTTGCTTCCTAATTGTATAGGAATCATAATTGTATATACCGCTCTACAGATTCCTGCTGCTATATTTACAGAGAGTTATCTGTCTTTCTTAGGTCTTGGAGTTTCAGCTCCTATGCCATCACTTGGCTCGCTAGCTTCTGATGCGCTAAATGGATTAGACAGTTATTTTTATAGGCTTATTATTCCTGCTGTGATC
>CAVGFB010000131.1:0-3460 GCA_963628375.1 Gorillivita sp. (SeqCode) | reverse complement strand
GGCAAAAAGTTAAACGCACCAGTTGATGATGACGTGCTAGCATCAATTACTGCACTGTCCCCACCCCCAGGAACATCACCACCACCTCCACTAGATACAAGCTCTAATGTAAGGCTTCCTGAAATGCTCTCGCTTGTAGCAAATGCGTGCATTGGTAACATGACACCACAACCCATAAATGCAAAAATCAAAAGACTTAAGATTTTACCTACATTATTCTTTAATAGACTTCCAATTTTACTTTTCATAATACACTCCCTTTTTTACTTAAACTTATAATTTTTAGCATTATATACCTCTCTCTCCCTATCTCTCTTTTTTATTTATTTAATTTTATTTTTTTAAGAAAAAATTAATTTGCAACATGAGAGCTATGGACTTTTCTTTCAAACCAATTAGCACGCTTTGTTATTGTCCTACCCAACGTAAAAGCAATAATTAAACTTATCGGAACAAGTAGTAAAAACAAAGCAATATAATATGCTCCTAATATGTACCCATTAAAGCCAGCTATACAACAGTGAAACGCCTCTATTACGTAAGATAATGGCAAAAAGTAATATATGGTATTAAATGGCTCAGCAATCATTTCTGCTGGGAACATTCCACCTGATGCAGCTACTTGAAGCACTAACAAAATAACACCTAGAGCCTTGCCCACATTCCCAAGGGCTGTTGCAAGCGTGAATATAAAAAAACTGAAAATTACAGCACAGAAACATGCAGTTCCAACGTATAAAAATGGATGAACAACCTGGATTCCTATAAAAAATATCTCGCCTAATGTAACAACTATAGCTTGCATAACAGCCAATATTGCAAAAAATATATATTGTCCAAAAAATGCTTGCATTGATTTTAATTTTTTATATTTCTTTTTTTTATCAATTGCTCTTAGCATGTTTTTGACATTGATATTATTTACTCTCTTTTTAGAAAACTTCATGAGTATAATCGTTGTCATAATTAAACATCCAACTCAGATACTAAGACCTGTATAGAATGCTGCCATTGACGAACCTGTATTTTTAACTGGTCAAACAGCATGTCTATCAATTTTTACAGGCTCTGAGATAATCTCTGCTAAGCTTGTAGGATTATCTCCAATTATTTTTTTGATGTCCTCAACTGTAGAATCATTATTTAACAAATCTATTTGAGACTTTGCGTTGATAAGATCTGTATGTGTCACATCTAACAAATTCTCAAGTTCGGTCATTCTTGCATTAAGCGAGCTTATTAAATCTTTATATGAAGAAATAGAGGTTTTAAGTTTGTCTAGGCTCTCATATGTATTGTTTGCAATGCTTTCATTTGCGTTATTAATGTTTTGTATATTTTCCAAAACTTGGGAGATTTCTTTCATGGTTTTAGAAGCAAATGGAGCAATTCCTGCTTTCTCTAAAATTGCAGCTGCTTGATCAAGAGAGTCTCTGCCTTGCTGAATTAAAGAATTGGATTCAGAAATAAATGCTGTTATCTCTGCTAATCGCTCATTTTTATTTTCAGGAATTAAGGAATTGAGCTCGTCTAACATAGGATCTAAGCTTGTTAAAACATTCTTTAATGAATCTATTTGAATTTTGGCTCCCTCAATCGTAAGAGCTGCATCTCCAAAACCAGATGATAATCTTGAAATTAGACTTGTTGCTGTATCTGACTGCTTTAGTTCAATTAAATTTTTTGCAATTTTAAAAACGCTGTTCATAAAACTTTCTGTGAAATTTTTACTTATTTTTTGCTGTATTGCATCTGCTCCTTTAGATGTAATTTTTGGAGCTATTGCACTCTTTTTTTCGTTTTCGTAATAAATAAGATTTGCTTCTTTTTTATCTTTTGTCAATACTGACATGATATCTTGACTAAAATCGCTCGGTATGTAGATAGCAGCATATATATCTCCATCGTTTAGGTCTTCCATAGCTGAGTCAAAGTCTTTATATACTCAAGAAAAACTTGAATTTGTAATAAGAGAGGATTGAATATCGCTACCAATTGTTACTTTGTAAGGTATGTAATTATCCTCATAACCTGCGTCTTCATTGATAACAGCAATTTTGAGTTGAGAGGTATTACCAAATGGATCTCAACTGCCGCAAATATTAAATCATGCATACAAACATGGAACAACCACCATGCCAAGTAAAATAACAACAGAAACTCCGTTGCTAAAAGCTCGTTTAAAATTATCAATTACTATTTGTATTACATTTCTCATAAATATTTAGCTTCTGTTTTATTTTCTATTGCTTCTGTGGTTTTAAATGTTGTATTTTCTTTATTATTTTTATTAAATTTAGCATTGGTGTACTCAATTAACACCACATAACACGAACAAAGAAAGAGTATAGCAATTCAAACAAAAATCATTGAAGCTTTAACGTTTATTTCAACCTCAAATAAGTTAAAAATAACAGAACATGTAGCTAAGAACAAAAAGGGAAGAACAAACAATATGATTATTGCCTTTTTTCTCTTGTTTTCATAGTTTACTTTTATACCTCTCTTTATTAATTTACCCTTTAATCCCTTTCTTTGACTTTCTATGAATTTGTCAGCAGCTTCTTTAACTTCAGAATCTTCGCTGTGTGCTATATGGTCATACTTGTCAGAACCAAAAATGCCTGTAGTTGAAAGTTGCATATCAAATAATTTATTAATGTTTAACAGAGCGCTCCTGCAATAAATTCCTATAGCAGTAGACCCTATTCCCATAGCTAAAAGAACACAAATATTAAAAATATAAGTAGCTACATTTATGTTACAGATTGTTTCTCTCATGGCATTTATTGAATATGTAAATGGCAAAAGAGGATGAATTGCTCTAAATATGTCTGGCATTAGCTCAATAGGATACATTCCTGACGAACCAGGAATTTGAAGCAAAATAAAAATTAATGCAAGTGCTTTACCAATATGCTTAAAACAAGCTGTTAGCATGTAAATTATACATACAAAAACTATGCAAGCCAACGAGCCAGTTAATATATATAAAACTGGATTTTCACAAGTAATTCCAATGAGTAGGTTTCCTATACAGCATATTGCCCCTGCAAAGAAAGCAAAAAACATATAAAGAGCACCTCTACCTAAATAGGCTTGCTTTGAACTCAATTTTCTTTTACGATATGGATCAACTTCTGTTCTAAGTATTGCAATTAAAGTAAAACCAGCAACTCAACAGGCTACAGACGCAAAAAACGGAGCAACACCAGTACCGTAGCTGTTAATTGTGTTTATTTTTTCCGTTTGCAAGACAACAGGCTTTCCCATAAAGTTCCCTATCGAAGCAGAATCTATTGATGTGATCTTTGAAATTATTCCACCTAACTTATCATCAGCAAGGCTCTTTAAACTACTTGAAGCTGAATTTAACCTATCAACAGAATTTGTTAAAGTAGCTCGGATGTTGGTAGTCATTGTTGAGGAGTTGTCAATTAATTTAATTGTACTATCAATA
>CAVGFB010000130.1:0-6935 GCA_963628375.1 Gorillivita sp. (SeqCode) | reverse complement strand
TTCTAAATGTTAGATTGTAGAATTTTAAGTATTTAATTTTTATTAAAGGTTGTATAAATGAATAAAATTGCAGTTGTTAAAACTGGCAAACAAAATAATGTTTATTGATTTGATCCAGGAAATTTAAATCTAAATGTTGGAGATAAAGTCATAGCTAAAACCAGCCATGGGGATATCTTTGGCGAGATAGTCCAAGAAGTTTTTAGTGCTGATGAAGCTCAACTTAAATCTCTAAATTCGGAGCTAAAACCCATTAAAAGACTTGCTAAAGACATAGATTTTGCACGATATGAAAATCTAGATAATTTAGAATCTAAGGCAATGCCAATTTTTAGACAGTTAGCTAATAAATACAATAAAGAGATGAATCCATTAAGTGTTGAATATAACTTTAGTGGAACAAGTGCATTTTTTTACTTTACTGCTCCTAGTCGTCAGGATTTTAGGACTCTTATAGATAAATTATCCACAAAGTTAAATATCAAAGTTTTTCTAAAGCAAATTAACGAGAGGCAAAAATCTAAAATTATAGGTGGAGTAGGTATTTGTGGAAGAGAACTATGCTGTAAAAAACTTAATAGATGCCCTAAAAAAGTATCTATGAAAATGGCAAAAACTCAAAATTTATCACTAAATCCTGAAACTTTAAATGGATGCTGTGGTAAGTTGATGTGTTGTTTGTCTTACGAATCTAAAAACTATGAGGACTTTAATACTACATGTCCAAAACTTAAATCTGTAATTAAGACTCCAGAAGGCGATGCTAGTGTTGTAGATATAAGCATGCCTAGAGAAACTGTACAAATTAAGTATTCTTCTCCAGAAAAACGCATAAGAGTACCTCTTTCTTATATTGAAAAATCAAGCAAAAAGAAAACTTCTGGTACAGATAGTTCGGATTCTTATTCAATAAATAAAAAAAATTGAGAAAAATTACTTGAATCAGAAAAATTAAAGTCTGGGCTTACAAATCCTTTTTTTATGAATAATGTAGGTTCTATTAAGTCTAATGACAATGAAGTTCTCCTTGATGCAACTTCTAATAAATTGCCATCAAATAATTTGAAAAATGCACAAAACAAACAGCAAAATAAACATAAAAATAAAGTTGCAAAAAATTTAAATAAGTTAACTAAAGGCATTAAAAAACGCAGATCAAGAAAGCTTGCAGTGGACGACAGCATACAACTTGATACAAACATAGATCATAATTTAAAATCAAATAAAAAAGTTAAAGCTGAGCAAAAAACAGATTTTAATAAAAGTGAAAATTACAAAAAAAGAAATATTAAAAAAAGACCAGGTAGAAGATCTTCAGGTTTAAGTGATATTCGCTAAATTCTTTATAATTTAAGACATAAAAGATGGATAGCAAAAATTCAATAAATAATTCTGCTCTATTAACTGATTTGTATCAGTTAACTATGGCTCAAGGTTTTTTTGAAAATAACAATGACGGTTTAAATGCGTGTTTTCATTTGTTTTTCAGAGATTATCCGTTTAAGGGTGGTTATGCAATAAGTTGCGGACAGGCTCAAATTGTTGATTTCGTTAATAATTATAGTTTCACTAAAGATGATATTAAGTATCTTAAGAGTTTAAAATTCGGCGGTGATTCCCATTTAAGCAAAGAATTTATTGAATACTTATCACATTTAAAGTTAAGCGTTAATATTGATGCAGTTCCAGAGGGTAGTGTTGTATTTCCTAATGAGCCAGTTTTGAGAATTACAGGACCTATTTTTGAATGTCAACTGCTTGAAACAGCATTATTAAATATATTTAATTTTCAGACTCTTATTGCTACAAAAGCGTCTAGGATATGTCAGGCTGCTCAATGTGATGTTGCTGAATTTGGACTTAGGCGTGCTCAAGGGCCTTGTGGAGGCATATATGCAAGTAGAGCTGCATGCATTGGAGGTTGTTCTAGTACAAGTAATGTATGTGCAGGGTCTGTTTTTAGTTTACCTGTTAGTGGGACACATTCTCATAGTTGAGTTCAATCTTTTGATTGTGAGTTAGAATCATTTAGAGCATACAGTAGAGTGTTTCCTGATAATTGCGTTCTTTTAGTAGATACTTATGACATAAATCAAGGAATTAAAAATGCTATTACTGTAGGTCTTGAGATGAAGGCTCGAGGCCAACATCTAACTGCTATTAGGATTGATAGCGGAGACTTATCATGGTTAAGTAAAATTGCAAGAAAAGAATTAGATCATGCTGGACTTAATGATACAGGAATTATTTTAAGTAATGATTTAGACGAATATTCTATTAAATCAATCAAATCAGAGGGAGCGTGCTTTACAGGACTTGGAGTAGGGACTAAATTAACTACCGGATACGATCAACCTACTTTAGGAGGAGTGTTTAAATTAGGTGCAATTAATAACACGTCTCACAATAAAATGGATGTCCATTGAACCCCTAAAATTAAAGTCTCTGAATCGCTGGGGAAAATAACAATACCAGGAGTATTAGGTGTAAGGCGTTATTTTGACAAAAATAATAAATTATCAGGGGATATGATTTATGATATTAATGACGGGGTTGATAAGTCTTCTATAATCGTCGATCCAAATGATGGCCTTAGAAGAAAGCATTTAAACCCTTATTATCAAAATTCTAAAACTAAATCTTATATAGATTTGTTAGAGCCAATTATTGTCAATGGGCAGGCAAAGGATGTTGACTATTCTTGAGAAGCCGCAAAAAGACGAGCAATTGATGGCTTGTCCCAGCTAGATGAAACACAAAAACGAATATTAAACCCTCATACTTATCCTGTTGGACTTGAGTATTCTTTATTTAATAAACGCCGTGCAATGATTTCTAATATAAAAGGGATTAGTGATTAGAAGTAATTAAGCTTTTGTTTTGCTCTTGCTGTTGATATATAGAATTATAGTTGTAAGAATTGCAATCATTACACAAATAAAAATAAGAATTGTAAATATAATCCCATATCCAAATTCTGTTTTGCCAACTTGTGATGTTTTGTCAATAATGCTACCTAAGATAGTGTTATAGAAAATATCAGGGCTAAAAACAAACATGCTTGCTAATCCTGTCGCTGTACCCATCAGTTTTTTAGGGATTTGTATCTCTGTTAATATACCAAATTGTATTGAATATAAAAGAGTAGAAAATATCCCAGGGATAATTGAGATTATCGCAATTAAGTTTATATTGTTAGGAATATTGAAAATATTTCTAAATGTCGAAAATCCAAAAATCATAAAAATTAAAATCGTTATTGCAAAACAAATTGATGCAAATCTGTATCATTTCACAATACTTTTAAAGACTCTATCTGCAATTATTCCTGAGAGAATAGAAGCAAAAATCATCAAAAAATAACTTCTAAATATTGTGATAGAACCACTTATTTCAGCAGGTAGTTTGCATACATCTGTCATGTAATTAGTGAAATAGGTAGTTGTTGTAAAAGCCATATAAGAAAACATCATTACAAAGCTAACAATTCATACATTTTTATTTTTTAGGACAAATTTAACGTCTGAAATTTTAAATTTATCAGCGTTCGTCTTATTGTTATTTTTTAATGAATTATCTTCCTTTACAAAAATAAAGCACAATATAAATGATATAAAGAAAAACCCAGAAACAACAACGGTCGATATTGCCATTCCTAAGCTAGAATTATTCACACTTGCATAACTGCTAATGCAAACAGTATTAATGAGCGTTCCACAGATTGCATTAGAAGCTTGGTATATACCAAAACACCTGCCTTTTTCATTGTCATCTCCACATAAATTTATTGCTTTAACTAGACTTGATCAAAATACAAATGTTGAAAATATTGGCATAATACCTCAAACAAACAAAGCACATATTCATTTAGTTGATGAGTTTGGTGCAAAATATAACACAGATGCAAATATTAAAAGTAGACTTCCAGCGCCTGCAAGAGGCGCTAATAATGGAAGTTTTACCTTTAATTTATCGGCAAGTATGCCCCCTGGGATGTATAAAAACAAAGAAACTATGCCATAGATAGTTATCAAAAACCCCGTGCCAGTATTGTTTGTACCAAGTACCTCATTTAAAGGATTGTTCAATATGTTTCTAATGTATGGAAATAAATACATAACTCCACCAGCAGAACCCAGTGAAAATAAAGTTATGTATTTTTTAAGAGTGTGATTCATGAATTTTTCATATAATAATAAAATAAATTTAATTATAGACAAGTTTATTTATAGTTTGATTTTAAAAGGAGATAGTTGTATGGTTAAGTATATATTTGTAACTGGTGGAGTTGTGTCTGGTTTAGGCAAGGGCATTACTGCTGCTTCTCTAGGTAGACTTTTAAAATCTAGAGGTCATAGTATTACCATGCAAAAGTTTGATCCATATATAAACGTAGATCCAGGGACTATGAATCCAATTCAACACGGTGAGGTTTTTGTAACCGAAGACGGTGCGGAAACTGATCTTGATTTGGGGCATTATGAGAGATTTATTGATGAATACTTGGATAAAAATTCAAACGTTACAACAGGAAAGATTTTTTGAGAAGTGTTACATCGCGAACGTGCAGGTGATTATAACGGTCATACAGTACAGACTATTCCTCATATTACAAACGCAATAAAAGACAAGTTTTATACCTCTAAGGATAATGAGGATAAAATTTCAATAATTGAAATTGGTGGTACTGTAGGAGATATTGAATCTCAGCCTTTCTTAGAGGCGATTAGACAGTTTCAGACTGAAGTTGGATTTAATAATGCAATAATTATACACGTTACACTAATACCTTATCTTAAAGCTTCTGAAGAGATTAAAACTAAGCCGACTCAAATGAGCGTGAAAGTTCTTCAAAGCATAGGGCTTCGTCCTAATATTTTGGTTTGTAGAAGTGACTATGAACTAACTGATGACATCAGAAAAAAAATTGCCCTTTTTTGTAACGTTGACAAACAGCATGTTCTACAAAATTTAAATGCTAAAAATTTATATGAAGTTCCTTTAATGTTAGAAAAGGAACATATTGCTGATCTTGTTTGTCAAGATTTACAAATTTCTAATTCTACACCAAAATTAAGCACATGAAAGGATATGTGTAGAGTATTAGAATCTCCAAAACACGCATGTAAGATTGCTCTTGTTGGCAAATACGTGTCTCTTCATGATTCTTACCTTAGTGTTGTAGAGGCACTAACTCATGGAGGAATTGACAATAATTTAAAAGTAGAAATTTTATGAATTGACTCTGAGAAAATTAACAGCAATAACCTAAAAAGTAAATTAAAAGATGTAGATGGTGTTATTGTCCCTGGTGGATTTGGTACTCGTGGTACTTTAGGAATTATTGAAGTTATTAAATATTGTAGAGAATCTGATATTCCATTTTTTGGTATCTGCTTTGGATTGCAGCTTTCCATAATTGAATTTGCAAGAAATGTATTAAAATTTAATGACGCAAACTCTATAGAGATTGACCCTAAAACTACTTATCCTGTAATTCATCTAATGGAAAATCAAAAATATATAAAATATATTGGCGGCACTATGAGGTTAGGGAGTTACCCTTGTGTTGTAAAGCAGAATTCTTTGGCTTATAAATTATATAAAACAAACAAGGTCTCAGAGCGACATAGACATAGATATGAGGTTAACAATGCTTATTGTGCATATCTAGAAGATGCTGGTATGTCTATATGTGGAAGATCTCCAAACAAAGAAATTGTTGAGATGATAGAGCTTAAAAATCATCCATTTTTTCTAGCTACTCAAGCACATCCAGAATTCAAAAGTAGGCCAAATAAGCCACACCCATTATTTTCTGGATTTATAGCAGCTTCCTTAAAACACCGAGAAAAAAGCAATTTATAGAATTTTTATTTAAAGCTAAATTAAATCTAGTTTTTTTAATGCATTATATATGCCATCATTGGTGCAGTCATCTGTAACGTAATCAGCAGTTTTTTTAAGTTCTGGGCAAGCATTTCCCATTGCAATACCAGTGTATGAAGTGGATATCATATCAACATCATTTAGACTGTCCCCAAAGGCTATTGTTTCTTTTCGATTAATTTTTAGGTTTTCAATCAAAAAGTTTATAGCTCAACCTTTTGTGTATATACTAGAACATATTTCACCACGGTCTAGGGTAGAATTTTTACCTCAACTTATAGCTCTTAAGGTATCTGGAAGATATGAGCTAAGTTCTTTGGATGGTATGTCACTTAAAAAGTATCAAATAGATTCTGTATTATCATATTTGTAAGAGTTATCAGCATTACCATATAAAACCTCACCAAACGTTTCAATAAAACCTTCATAATCTTTTGACTGTAAGACTTCTTTAATGCTTATTTTCTTATTATAAAAACGATTAAAGTAAAAAGGTTTTGCAATAAGGTTTTTGTTAGTTTGAACAACGTATGCAATGTTTTTTTCCTTCAATACATTTAGAGTAGTTTTGTGCTCTCATGTGCTAAGAGGGTGATAAAATAAATCAATATTATTATATTGTATACGTGTGCCGCACCCAGAGATAATCCCATCAAATCCAAATTCTAAAACAAAATTATGTATATTATTATGTGCTCTACCAGATACAACAAAAATTTCATTACCATTTGACTGCAATAATTTTAATGCTTTAATTGTTGAGGCTGGCATTTTTTTTCCGTTCGGAACAAGCGTATTGTCTACATCAAAAAATAGATATTTTTTTTGTTTATTTTTCATAGAGCTATTTTATTTTTATTTATTTTAATTTATTCTTTATTAAAATTATATATGTAATAGAAAAGTTAAAATGAATTTTTTAAAGAAAGGTAATTATGAAAAACGAATTTGAGAGTAAAAAAAGTTCTGATATGGTCTCAGACAAATCAGGGTCTGTAAAAGTTGCTTCTGTATCAATTGACGTTGATAATCATCCAAGTGGCAAA
>CAVGFB010000129.1:0-4061 GCA_963628375.1 Gorillivita sp. (SeqCode) | reverse complement strand
ATATAATCCCCTTAATAAACAACTTTTTTTTAAAAATAAATCCAATGTTTTAATTTAAGTTTCAAAAATAAAAAGTGCAAAAATTAATAACTTTTTTTTTAAGAAACAATCAAAGCAAGTACAAAACCAATAAGACAAAGAGCCTCAATTAGAGCTGCACCAATAATAAAATTGGTAAACAATCTACCTTGAAGTTCAGGTTGTCTGGCTGTAGCCATACAAGCAGCATAACACGCTATACTTATGCCAAGTCCTGTTCCTAGTGTACAAATTGCATAACCAATCATTTTTAAACCTGCAACAATTTCCATATCTCCTCCTTTTTTCTATATGTTTAATTTGCAGTTAATTAATGGCTTTGTGTCGCTAGTGACACATAAACCGCACTTAAAGTTGTAAATACATATGCTTGCAAAAATGCAACCAATATTTCTAAACAATACATAAAAATCAAAAATAAAAGTCATGCTATAGCAGGAAGCCCAGATAGTAAATCAACATTACAAATTGCATATTGGCAAAATATACCTATAAGCAAAGAGAATATTCCTAAAACCATATGCCCTGCAAACATATTTCCGTATAATCGGAATGCAAGCGTAAGGGCACGCAAGCATGTAGACAAAACCTCAAAAAATCAAATAACAGGAGACAACAAAGCAGGAATTCCTGTTGGAGCAATTTCTTTTAGATATTTAAATCCGCCTTTTACCTTAATTCCTCAATAGTTAAAATAGACAAAAGAAATAATTGCAAGTGCTCAAGTTACACTAATTGATCCTGTTGCGGCTTTAGCACCTGGTATTAGACCAACAAAATTAGCAATTAATATAAAAAAGAACAACGTTGATAAAAAAGGAATGTGCTTTTTTCATGTTGATCCACACGAAGATTTAGCTATATCATTAGTAACGTATCCATACCCTAATTCAACTAAGTTCACAAACCTATTTTTTGGTACCATAGTAAGCTTTCTACCTGCTATAAGTACAACACAAACTACAATAACTGAACAAATTAGAACATACAACATATAAGTTGTAAGACCTATATTTGAGTTTCCAACAATAATTGCAGAATTAAACGATTCTTTTAATTCCTCTATATGTTCTTGTAAAAGGCTTAAAGCTCCCATATAAATATATTAACTTAGATGTGTATTTTAATGATTTTTAGTGATTTCTAACTTATTTATTTATAAATCTATTTTTTAATGTTTTTGTAAATTCCAAATCCAATTGCGCAAATAATTAAGCATATACATGCGCTTATTGTAAAAGACAAAAAATTTTCTCTTATATTAAAGTATGCAAATAAAAAGCAAAATATTAAGACTGCAAAAGAGAAAAAAACACTAAGCATAAACAATGCACCATACCCTAAATTGCTATTATGTGTTATTTTTTTTGATTTATTTAATGCAACAACATAAGGCAAAAATGCCAACAGACCTGTGAGTATTCCTAATATAATAAACATATAAATTATTTAACTTATCTTTTGTTATTTTATATTAAATTCATATTTAATATATATTTTCTTTATTTATTGAAATAATTTTAAAGTTATTGAATTTATCTTCACCTACACAATTTTTTAAAAAATCTAGTGGCTTAATTGTTTTGCAAGCGTCTACTTTTAATGTAAATAAAATATTAAAATGCTGATTGACCATTATAACATAAGGTTTTTTTACAAGATAATCACTTACTTTGTATGTTTGTATTTTATTTTTCTTCTTTATATTTATGAATTCAGGGATGTTAAAATCAAAAGCATCATTTGAGTCTAATACAATAGATCATTTAATTTCTTTTAAACAATTATCAGGAGATAGCGTATTTTTATCAACATACATAACAGATATAAACTCAATTCCATGAACACTAGAATCTTTTAATTTTTTTAAAAGTTCTGTGCAATCAATATACTCTATTAAATATAAGTCAAATATTTCATTTTGCGAAGACATACCAACACTTAAAGCAAGTCCAAAAGAAATCTTTATTCTAGGAGAGAATCCTTTTGTTATTGCAAATGGCAGACTACTTCGTCTAATAATTTTTTCAATTGCACTTATAATTTCTAAATGAGATAAAAAAGCAAGATTTTCACATTTTTTATACGTGACTCTAAGACGATAAGTTTTTATGTCATCATTTTTAAAATCTGGCATTAATAATTTAAGTCCTTGATTTTTGAATAATATTCCTACAATTTAAATTTTTACAAACTCCACATCTCATGCAAGATTCCATTGTGCAATCAGGAGTTGTTATGCCTTGTGTAGACTTTTCTAACTCATCAATTAAAAATTGTTTATCTAGCCCAAGATCTATATGGTCTCAAGGTAGGTTATCGTCTATATTTCTAGATACTTGTGTTAAATCATCTATGCAAAGCCCACACTCCTCTACTGATTTAACTCAAGTCTCATATGAAAAGTGTTCATGTCAAGCATCAAATTTAGCACCAAGATGTCAAGCAGTTTCAATTACGTCTGATATATCGCTAGACCCAAGAGATAACATAGTTTCTATAACACTAGCTTTTGGATCATGATAAGATATTTTAATTTGCCTTGAAGCAATGTTATTCATAATTAAAGTAATTTTACTATTTGCTTTATCAGGAGAAGCACACCCACATCACTGAAACGGAGTTTGTGCTTTTGGAACAAAAACTGCCACGGATACAGAAATACTTATGCTATGCTCACGCTTCTTTCCTGCACTAAGTTTAGCTACATTTAAAACTTTATTACATAAATTTGCAATCTCTATTACATCATCGTCACGCTCGTTGGGCAGACCAATCATAAAATATAGTTTAATGTGGTTTCAGCCTTGCTTAACTGCAAGCCTAACAGCAGAGATAAGATCCTTTTCGCTCACATTTTTATTTATTATATCTCGCAATCTCTGGCTTCCTGCTTCAGGTGCAAATGTAAGACCACCTTTTTTGTTTCCTGCTACTAAACAAGCCATCTCAGTACCAAAACTGTCCAATCTTTGACTTGGAATAGAAACTCTAATGCCTGAATTTTTAAACTTTTTATTTATAGTTTTTAAAATTGTTTCAATTTGAGAGTGATCTGTACTCGATAAAGAGGTTAAGGATACTTCATTGTATCCTGTATCATGTATTCCACTTACAGCACAGTTTATAATATCATCTGAATTTCTCTCTCTAACTGGTCTATACATCATACCAGCTTGACAAAATCTACAACCTCTGGCACATCCTCTCAAAATCTCAACATTTAGTCTATCATGAGTAATGTTTGCAAAAGGTACAATGGTATTGTGATATTGTGCATCATCTACAAAATCCTTATATAGAACTTTTTTAATTCTTGTTTCTTTGGTATTACAAACATCCTTACAATCTTTATTTGCTAGGAGTATAGAATCTTTAGAACTATACAAAGAAGGCACATATACACCATTTAATTTTGATAGTTCTATAAAAATATCCTTTTTTTTAGTTTTAAGTTTTTTGTACTTTTTTATAAGTTTTAAGCAATGAGGTAAAACATCCTCACCTTCACCTATTATAAAAACATCTATAAAGCAAGACATAGGTTCAGGATTGCAGCACACAGGTCCTCCTGCAAAGACTATTGGATCATCTTCTTTTCTGTTTGCAGACCTTATTGGAATACCAGCCCATGATAGCGACTCTAAAACATTAGTAGCGGCTAGTTCATGGGAAATAACAAAACCAATTGCATCAAACTCATATAGTGGCGAGAAACTTTCATACGAATACATATAAATATCATTTTTTTTAAAAATTTCAATTATGTCGGGTTTAGGTAAAAAAGAGCGTTGTGATAAAAACCCTGAGTTTAAATTAATTCTATTGTTTAAAATCCTAATTGCCTGATTAGGCATTCCAACTTCATAAACATCAGGATATACCAGACAAAAATTGAAATTTTTTTGAGTGTCTTGTTCTTTAACTTTTATAGAATTAAATTCTTGCCCTAAATATTGTGAAGGCTTTTTTAGTTCATGACAAATTTTTTTTAATTCGTGCAGGTATGACTTCATGTATAT
>CAVGFB010000128.1:0-6832 GCA_963628375.1 Gorillivita sp. (SeqCode) | reverse complement strand
ATGTGTTGTGGTGTTATGTTGCCTATGCACGCATTTGCTACAACCGAGAGCATTTCAGGAAGCCTTACATTAGAGCTCGTATCTAGTGGAGGTGGCGGTGATGTTCCTGGTGGTGGAGACAGTGCAGTAATTGACGCTAGCACGTCATCACCAACTGGTGCGTTTAACTTTTTGCCGATAATTTTAGGTATTCTTGCAGTTGGTCTTATTGTCCTTCTTGTATATTTGTACAAAACAGGCAAATTAAAAAACAAGACTTTAAGTATTTTTGCTTTATGTTTAGTTGTATCTGTTGGAGTTTGTGGAGCTAAATCGATCATTGCTAATGCTGCTGATGCTAATAACTTAAAAGCAGACAACATTTCATCTTCTGCTTATTTAAAGTTTAATGAATCTGGAGAGATTCTAGAAAACAACTTTGAGATCATAAACAACACAGAATACACGTTAAATATTGACAATATTACAACTGATGATGAATATAAATCTTTGTTTTCTAACCTAGTTGGAATTATTGTTCAAAGTAACTCCTCATATGAAGGAAAGCTTAATTGCGACGTTGCACCGCAAAACTTAATTGAAAAAGCTAAAAGCTCAGAGAGTAAAATCAAGATTGATGGTTTGTTTACAGTTGAGCTTGATAAAGAAAAGCCACTACCAAGCGATGTTAAAGTTTCAATTAATATGCCTTCTAAAGACGGCGTATTCGTAGGGGATGAGTTAAGTGTTAATCTAGAGAATTTCCCTAGTGATGCAACTGCAGGCATTAAATGATACAAAGTTGATAAAGATGGCAACAAGACTTTAGTTGGAGAAAAAGACAAATACACTGTAGCGGAAGACTTTGCAGGCTCCTATATTGTTGCTGAAGTTAGTGATACAACTGGCACATATACAACAAGCGTATCAAGTGATAAAGTAGCTGTTTATAAAGGTCGTCTATCTGATGATACAAGCATTGAAATTACCCTACCTCAAGCTGGAAAAGAGATTATAGCAGGAGATAAGTTAAGCGTTAAGTTAACTAATTTCCCAAGTGATGCTATTGCTAAAGTAGAATGATATAGAGTTGACAAAGAAGGAAAGGAAACACTTGCTAGCGAAGGAGAAGAATATACAGTTACAAGTGAAGATGCTGGTTGCAACATGATTGTAAAATTATCTGATTCAGCTGTACTATATTATGGAAATGTTAAGAGCAGTAATGAAATTCTTGTACACAAGCAGTTTGCAGGTGATGTAAAAGCTACGATTACTACGTCAGCTGAGGTAATTTTATCAGGTGAAACTCTTAAAGTTGGGTTAGATAAATTCCCTACAGATGCAACTGCTAAATATACTTGATATAGAGTTGATAGTACAGGAGCAGAGACTTCTATAGGTGAGGGAGATAGCTATACAGTAGTAGATGCAGATGGAGGATGCAACATTAAAGTTAAAGTGTCTGATTCTGCTGGACTTTATGTGTCAAGTGTTAACAGTAGTGAAGTTCTTGTTCATAAAAAATTTCCAGAAGATACAAGCATTGAAATTACTCTACCTCAAGCAGGCAAAGAGATTGTAGCAGGGGACAAATTAGGAGCTGATTTAAAGAAATTCCCAACTGATGGAACTTCTAAGATTGAGTGATATAGGGTTGATAAAGAAGAAAAAGAAACACTTGTAGGTGATAGTAATGAATATACAGTTTCAGGTGATGATGTTGGATGTAATTTATGAGTTAGAGTTTCTGACACAAAAAATATTTACATATCTTATGTTGAATGCGTCAGTCCTGTATTTGTTTACAAAACATTCCCTGATGATATGACTATAAAAGTAAACGATAGTGATGCTGACGTAACTGTAGAGGCTGGGGCTGAACTAACATTTACTATTTCTAACCCTCCAACTGGCGTTACCACAACAAATAAATGATATAAAACTGACTCGGGCCAAACTACAGAAATTTCAAGTGAAGAAAAGTATACAGTACAAGATACAGATGAAGGAGCTTCAATTTTTGTAAAGGTTTTTGATAGTTCAGGGTTATATACTGGTAAAGAATCTAAAAATAAAGCAGAAGTTGAGGTAAGTGGTGAGCCTTATGCATATTTTAAAATGGGGTCTGGCTATCATCCACTAGTATTGTGTTATGATAATAAAAAGTCATCACGTGCAAGAGATAATTATATTTATAGTATTAATTCATCTGCCACTCAAGCTAGCGACTGAGGATGGAACGGTCAAAGAGATCTTATATCAAAAGTTACAATAGACAAAAAATTTAAACACTATAGTGAACTTACTAGTACTGCATATATGTTTTCAGGGTTAGAACACGCCAACGAAATTGAAGGGCTTGATAATTTAGACATTTCAAATGTAACTAATATAAGCAATATGCTTAGTGGTTTAAAACTTACATCAATCACACTAGGTGCTAATTTTAAATTAGACTTATCTTCAACTGGTGCTAATTTAACAAACAGCAGTGGACAAAGCGATGCAACATGATATGATTTAGATGGTGGTGTGTTTGCAAAATGTGGGATGGGGACAATAGAGAGAAAAGAAGCCACAACATATTATGATACTAATCAGAGCACGGCATACGGATATATGGATACAAGCAAAGAGGGAGAAAAGACTCTTGTTCTTACCTATGATGGAAGAAAGGAAGAACATAAAACCGCAGGAGAAACTGTTTATGAAAACATTCCTACAGCCGCTACCCAAGAAGGCGATTGACCATGATATGAGAACAGAGAAGAATTCACAAAAGTTCAAATAAATGAAAACTTTAAAAATTACAGTGGGCTTACAAGTACATTATTAATGTTTTTTCAGTTTAAAAACGCTAATGCTATTACTGGAGCAGAATATATAAATACCCAAAATGTAACTGATATGGGAAGAATGTTTGAAGAGTTTGGATTATCTTCTACAACTATAAATGAAGTTCCAAACGTTTCAAATTGAGACACACAAAAGGTTACTAGTACATGAGGGATGTTTTTTAGTTATGGTTGAGGATCAACCGAGTTAAATACTGTTCCTGATGTGTCTAAATGAGACACGCAAGCAGCTACATTAACAGCATATATGTTTTGTAATTATGGTCATTCTTCTACTAAATTGAACACAGCACCTAATTTTTCAAGCTGAACTACATCTGCAGTTACAAATATGAAAGGCATGTTTCAAAATTATGGGGCAAGTTCTGTATTCACAAAGTTAGATCTTTCTAATTTTAATACATCTAGTGTTGAAGAATCAGAGAAGATGTTAGAAAATATGAGGCTAAAAGCTATTAAGATTTCACCAAAATTTACAATTAACCTAGGAGGTGTTGCACTTACAAATTCAGAAGGGTCTACAACTGCTAATTGATTTGATGAGAACAATACTGAACTTGCTCCAAGTTTGTTACCTGTAGGTGGAGATATTTCTGATATTACTACATACTATGATCACTTCCATGATATAGCTTATGGATACAAAGAAGTTACAACTGATGAGGGTACTGGAGTTACTACAACTGCTTTAGTGCTTACTTATGATCAGAAAAAAGCGGAGCATGTAGACAAACAGGAGACTGTTTATGATATCCCTAAAGCAGCAACACAAGCCAGTGATTGGAAATGGTACGATGACAGAAAATCATTTACAAAAGTCAAGATAAATGAAAACTTTAAAGCTTATGATGATCTTACGAGTACGGCATATATGTTTTATTACTTACAGAGTGTAACGGAATCTGAAGGATTTGAGAATATTGATACCTCTAATGTTACAAATATGAGTCAAATGTTTTATTATTATGGTGGTGAATCGTCTCAGCTAAATACAGTGCCTGATGTATCAAATTGAAACACGTCTAAGGTTAAAGATATGTCATCTATGTTTGCTTTATATGGTGCTGAACCTGCATCTTTAAATTCAGTTCCTGATGTTTCAAATTGAGACACCTCAAATGTGACAAATATGGAAATGACGTTTTTTAGGTTTGGATGCCACTCTACTAAGTTAGATAAAATACCAGATGTAAAAAACTGAGATACGTCTAAAGTTACGAACATGTCTGGTATGTTTCGTGGTTATGCTTATGAATCTATAATCTCAAAATTAGATTTTTCTAGTTTTAATACAACCAACGTGACGAAATCAGCTGATATGCTAAGTTCTATGTGTGTAAAATCAATTACAATCTCACCATCATTTACACTGAAACTAAGTGATATTGGGCTTACAAATTCAACTAGATCTACGTCTGATAACTGATACGACGAGGATGCAAAGACGTATGCTCCAGCTGATTTGCCTGTAGGTGATAAAATTACTAAAGTTACAACTTACTACGATCATGATCCAACTGAACCTTATGGATACTTAGACACATCAACTGAAGGTGTCAAAAATCTTGTAGTTACTTTTGATACAAAGAAATCTTCTCACGGGCATGATGTCTACTTATTTCCTACAGAAGTTAAAGAACAAGCATCATGAGGTTGATACGACATAAGAGATCAAATCACAAAAGTTACAATAGATGCTAGTTTTAAGAATTATACAGGTCTTACAAGCACGAAATATATGTTCTATGAATTTAAGAATGTTACAAGTCACGATGGTTTTGAAAATATAAACACAGCTAAAGTCACAGATATGGCACAAATGTTTTTCTCATATGCTAGCGAAACAAAAGATTTTAATATTGTACCTAATGTAGAAAACTGAGACACATCAAAGGTAGAGAATATGTTTGGCTTGTTTGGTGGTTATGCTAACACTTCTACTACAATAAGTTTAGTACCAAATGTATCAAAGTGGGTCACCACAAGTCTAACTAATATTGCAGGCATCTTCGGAGACTACGGTAGCAAAAGCAGCTTTGAATGTCTAGATCTTTCTAGTTTTGATACATCTAAAATAACATCATGAGAAAAGGATCTTTTAGCATTAGCCGGTATGAAACTAAAATCCATTAAAATTTCCCCAACATTTACACTTAAACTGAGCGAGGTTGGTCTTACAAATTCAAATGGAACTACAGCTTCAACTGATATATGATATGACGAGAACAACACTGAAATTGCTTTAAGTGACTTACCTGTAGGTGACAAACTTTCTGATGTTACTACTTACTATGACCACTTTCATGATGTAGCTTATGGATACAAAGAAGTTACAACTGATGAGGGTACTGGAGTTACTACAACTGCTTTAGTGCTTACTTATGACCAGAAAAAAGCGGAGCATGTAGAAAAACAAGAGACTGTTTATGATATCCCTAAAGCAGCTACCGAAGCTGCTTCATGAAAATGAGATGACGATAGATCCTCTTTTACAAAAGTTACAATAGATGCTTCTTTTAAGAATTATAGTGGGCTTAAAAGCACGGCATATATGTTTTCAGATTTTAATTTCGTAACTGACCATAGTGGTTATGAATACATAGATACATCTAACGTTACAAATATGAGATGTATGTTTAATTCTTATGGCAACTCCTCTACAACATTAAGTGCTGTACCTAATGTATCAGGCTGAAACACATCGAGTGTTACAAATATGGCGCAAATGTTTGAAAATTATGGAAGCTCTTCTACATCTTTTAAGCTTGACCTTTCAGCTTTTAATGTAGATGGTTCTAAATGTGAATGTTCTTCTATGTTGTTATATATGAGACTTAGTCAAATTACATTAGGTGCTGGCAAGAAAATTCCTTTGTCTCCTCTTGGGGCTGGTTTAACTAATAGTAATGGTACTCTTGGTGCAACATGATACGACGAAAAGGATACTGAGTATAAAGAATGCGGAATGGGAGAATTAGACAGAACAGAAGCTGTAACTTATTATGACACAAAACATGAAGCTTATGGATACAAAGACGCAACATCCGAAGAGGGACAGACAATCCTTGTTATAACTTATGATAGAAAAAAGACATCACATAGTCCAGCATATAACATTCCTACAGCTGCTACTCAAGCTAGCGATTGAGGATGAAATGCAGATAGAGCGTTATTTACAAAAGTTACAATAAATGACAACTTTAAAAATTATACAGTTCTTACAAGCACGGCATATATGTTTTCAAACTTTAGCAAGATGGCGACAATTTCTGGTTTACCGTACTTAAAAGTGTCTAATGTAACGAATATGCAAAGCATGTTTTTGAATTCTTCGTCGCTCGTGTCTTGCGATTTTCCATATCATTTGGATGCTACTTCTGCAACCGATATGTCTTATATGTTCAAAGGTTGCACTAACCTAAAACTTGATTGTTCTGAATGAGCTGTTCTAGCTTACGATTGTAAACATGAAGGATTTAACGATGGTGCTCCAGGTGTTAAAGATCCTTGATCAAATTCACAAACCGACTCAGGTTCACTGGCATCTTCACAAGCCAACGAAAACAATTCATCTAATAACAACGCTATAAACAACCAAAAAGCTACTAAGGACAAAAACAGCACAGATGCTCTAACCCCTGACACTCAACAAGAAAAATCAAGTACAGAAGCTGACATAAAGGACAAAGCTTCAGGCAAAACATCAGATGAAGTAGATACGCAGCAAGCTGATACAAAAGCAGAGCAGGCAGAACCAGTCTTAACAGTTTTGCTAGACTTTACAAGTAGTATTACCTCGTTTTTTAATAGTCTAAGGCTTCCTTTTGTGTAGAGCTTAAAAGCATATAATTAAGATTAAAAACTCCCATTTTTGAAATTTCTAAAAGTGGGAGTTTTTTTATAATAATTAAATTGTTGGTTTTAATGTATTTTCAAATTAATTAAAAAAAAATAAAAAAATAAAAATAAAGATAGAGAGAGAGAGAGAGAGAGAG
>CAVGFB010000127.1:0-17396 GCA_963628375.1 Gorillivita sp. (SeqCode) | reverse complement strand
TCTTAAAATATCTATAATATTATTTAAAAAATAACTTATTGATATTAATATATAAAACATACAGATGTTATACAAATGGACGACCTAATAAAAAACATAATAAGCACACTAAAAAATGGTGATTCTATAACTGAGAACAAACTTGCAAACTTAATTAGAAGAGCTAACAGAGGTAAAATTGATAATTCTAGCCATATTGCAAAAAAATATATAATGCCATATTATTTAAATGTTAAAAGTAATGATATTGACAAGTGAAGATCTTGAAACATTGACAAATCTACTGAAAAAAAGTTAATCTCACTTCTTTTAGTTAAGCCTAAAAGATCAGCATCTGGAGTTGCTACAATTACTGTTATTACTAAGCCTTGAAAATGTGGAGGCAATTGTTTATTTTGCCCTAACGATATACGAATGCCAAAATCTTATCTAAGTAATGAGCCTGCATGCCAACGAGCAGAAAGAAATTTTTTCGACCCTTTTTTGCAAGTTTCAACAAGACTTAAAGCATTACACGAAATGGGTCATGCAACAGATAAAATCGAAGTTATTGTTTTAGGTGGAACTTGAAATGATTATACTTTGTGTTATCAAAAATGATTTGTAAGTGAGATTTTCAGGGCACTTAACGTAGGTGTTATTGATTTAAATAATGAATTAATACGTGAGAGAGAAAATATATATATTAAATCTGGAATTTCAAATGATCCTGACGTAAATAAAAATCTAGTTGATCAAATTCAAGATAGAATTAATAATTTTGATATTACATACAATCAAGCGTGAAATAAATATTATAAAAATTCAAAACCTTGAAATTATCTATCAAAAATACAAAAAGCAAAATGAGATGAAGTGTTTTATCAGCATAAATTAAATGAAACTTCAAAACATAGATGTGTAGGACTTGTTTTTGAAACAAGACCGAAGGTAATTGATAACAAAACTTGTAAGTATATGAGACGCCTTGGATGTACTAAAGTGCAAATGGGTATACAAAGTTTAAATGAAGAAACTATGTCTGCCTGCAACAGACATACTGATACAAAAGTTGTTGAAAATGCATTTGCTGCCCTTAGAAAATTTGGATTTAAAATACATATTCACTTTATGGTTAACTTACCCCTTTCAAATCCTAAAAAAGACAAGTTAGACTTTAAAAAATTAGTAACGGGTAAGAGTTTTTTACCTGATGAAATTAAACTATATCCTTGTATGTTGGTTGAATCTGCAAATCTTAACTTGTGGTCTCAAAAAAAAATGTGGATTGCTTATGATGAAGATACATTAGTAGATATATTAACATACGATTTATTAATAACTCCACAATACGTAAGAATATCACGAATGATGAGGGATATCTCTAGTTTTGATATTATAAAAGGAGTTAAAAAAACAAACCTTAGACAGATGGTTGAAGACAAAGCTGAACATATTGCTAAGGATAACAACATACAAATTCAAGAAATTCGCCACAGAGAAATATCTACTAATAAAACTAATATTAAAGACTTTTTGTATAAGGACTTTAAATATAAAACGTCCAATACAGAAGAGCATTTTTTGCAATATGTTACAAAAGAAAATAAAATTTTAGGTTTTTGTAGATTGTCACTTCCTACAAAGGGCGAATTTGCTATGATTCGTGAGGTACATGTATATGGAAAAGTAGCATCACTAGGTCAAGAGTCAACAAATGCTCAGCATCTAGGGTTAGGGAAAAGCTTAATAGACAATGCATGTATTATTGCAAAAAAACATTATAAAAAAATAAAAGTAATAAGTGCAATTGGGACTAGAAACTATTACAAAAAACGTGGATTTAATAGTATGAGTAAAGATGGGCTATATCAAGTAAAAAATCTATGTTAATATATAAAGGTTTTAAGTTATGGTAAAAGATAATAAAATAAATGATTTCTGCGTTAATCTAGCTAGCAAAAATCCAACACCAGGAGGAGGAAGCGTTGCGGCAGTTCAGGGAGCCTTAGGTGCAGGACTTATAGCAATGGTAGCAGATATAACTCTAAATAGTCTAAAATATAAAAATTTTTGAGAGATAAATAAAAGTGTCTTAAATAGCTCAATTTATATTAAAAACAAATTTTTAGAACTTGCCCAAAAAGATATAGATGAATACTCAAAGATGAAAAATATCTACTCTATGAAAAACAATACTAAAGAAGAGCAAACAATTAGAACAGAAAAGTTACAACAAACTTTAAAAAATTGTGCTATGCCACCATTTGAATGCATAAGATTGTCAAACAAAGCAATAAATTTAATTACTGATATTTTAGATTGTTCTTCTAAATTAGCACAAAGTGATTTAGGATGTGCAGCTACGCTCTTAAAATCGTGCATTCAAAATTCATGGTTAAATCTACGTGCAAATACAAAATATATAAAAGATTTATCGTTTGTGAAAAAGTATGAAGCGGATGCAAAGTCATTAATTGAAACAACAACAGAAAAATCTAACTTAATCTATTTAAGGTGTAATAATTAGTTCATGATTAAAGAACTAGAAATTTTTTTAGAAAATAATTCAACTACTTCACAAGTTAGAAAAACAATAGATACTAATAATCTAATTAATAAAGATGACTATATACTAATGATGGTTAGCGGTGGCAGTGATTCAGTTGCTATGTGCTATATCTTAAATTTACTTTATGATAAAAAACATCTAGCCGTATTTCATCTCAATCACAAACTTAGAGGAAGTGAAGCAAAAAAGGATGAGAATTTTGTATATAACTTATCTAAACTACTAGGTATTAATTCGTTTTTCTATTCAAAAGATATACTAAATATATCAAATAATAAAAATATTGAGGCAGTTTCAAGAAACATAAGATATAAACTGGCACAAGATTCACTAAAAAAATGGGCAGATACACATGGTGTTACCATAAATAAATTTAAAATAGCTAGTGCACATACTCTAAATGATAGAATTGAAAATTTTTATATGAGAAGCATATGCGGTACAGGACCAGGCGGTTTGTCCGGAATTGAATTTAAAAATAGAAATATTATACACCCTCTTTTAGAATGCAGAAAAACTGATCTAATTGAATTTATAAAACAATTCTCAAAGATAGATGATAAATATAACTTAAAGAAGGTTTACAGAGATGAAGATAGAATCCTATGGAAGGAAGATGTAACCAATAGTGATACTAATAGATTTAGAGCATATGTACGAAATAAAATTGTGCCAATTTCAAAAAGATGAAACGACAATTTTGAAAATAACTTAAACAATACAATGAAGCTGATTAGCCAAGACTCTAAATATTTGAATAAACAGGCTTTATATGTAAAAGAAAATACTGTTAAGTTTAACTATATACATAACGAACTTAAATCTGTATATATTAATTCTAATATAAAAAAATACGATATTGTCCTTATTAGGCGTGTAATTTATTCAATATTAAAAGAAATATTACCTTTTGATGCAAGAATTGAATCAAAAAGTATAAACTCAATTCTAAAAGCTTTATCGATCCATAATTATACTGACAATATCCAAGGAAACTTTATAGTACATTCAAATAATAAAGGAATTTTTATCTGAAGTGCTAGAGAGTACAGAGCAAAGAGAAAGAAAATTTAATAAAATCTCTTATACGCTCTGTATCAAACTCATCAAGTAAGCTATATTCTGCTGCAATTTGTCCTTATCTATTATCTCTATTGTGTCATTTTGCTGGAAGCTATATGCTACCTTAGAATTCTCAATTCCAGCTAAGCGTATTGTGTTGTATCCTAATCTGTTAGCATAAGCAGCACTTGACTGGCCAAAAGAAATATTCATAGACGGTACTGACATGCCTATTCTGTTTGCCGCTTTTCTAACATAACGTTTAAATCTAGAATTAGTGTTTGTCTTTTTAATTAGACCCTCGCCTTCAATTAAAGTAAGCTCTCCTGCGCCTAAACCCTCAATATCAACAAGAATTGCGCCTTTAAGCTCGTCTGAATGTTGTGTTAAGAAATTCCTAATACCAGAATTTTCTTCTATTTCAGATCCAAGGCCAACAAATCAAACCTCTATATTTACAGAACCATCTTGAAATTCTTGAATTTGTTTATCAAAATCAGGAATATTAGAAACTAGCCTTTCAACTCTAGCATTTTCGCTAGTAACAGGCCAACTTTTATTAAGGTTTGAATCTTGGTTATAATCTAGATTATATTGATTATTGTCTAGTTCCTGATTCTGCATATCTACATTATCAATACCTTCTACTTGTTGATTTAGATCATAACCATCTGTTTCCTCAGATGATTTATGTATATTTTTTTGAACTTTAGAAGTAATTCTAGAGACATTATTTTTAATACTAGAAAACGCTCCACCTTCTCAATTATTATCAAAGAATTTATCAAATTGTTCCTGTTCTTTATCAGAATCACTGCCATTTTTTGATTTATCTTCTTTGTTAGGTGCTTTACTAGAGTGCTTAGGAGAAGATTTAGCTTTTTTGTTGAATATAGAAAATACAGAGCTTTTACTTTTTGGCATATCAATATAGTCTGATCCTGTAAAAGCTCCAGTACTAGTAAATTCATTATCAGAGTAAGCTTTATCATCAGCATCTTCTACTACAAGATTGTCCATAGACTCTTTATCTTGATTGTCAATTAACTCTTGTTTAACAGCAGCAAATGTTCCTGTAGCACCTGCCATACCAGAATTCGCCTTAACAAAGGCAAACGACCCTGTTCCAAACATTCCTCTATCATTTATTTTATCTACATCACCAACCACAGAAGAACTAGTCTCGAAACCTTTTAATGAATCATTATTAATATCTGCATCTGATTTAGAATTTTCAGGATTAGGTGTTTTAACAAAATTTTGATCATCCAAAGGAGCAAATTGTTTTGTGGCTTCTAAATCATGAGCCTCTAAGTGTTCAGACCTTTCTCGTGGTATCTTATTTTCTTTATTCACTATATCGTCTTCTTTTATTTCTTCTGATTCAGTGTTTAAGTTTTTGTCCTCATCTTGAATGTCGTCAATAGGAACGTCAAATTTAGCTGTTGGTGTGTTGTTTATAAAATTATCTTTATCCTTATCTGTATTTCCAAAAACATCAACACCAGTATTATTTTTAATTTTAGTATCTTTATTATCTATATCTTGAAATTGAGCATGGTTAGGCTCTTGTTCATTATTATTCTCTACATTAATTTTGATATCCAAGTTAATATTTTTATCATTATCTTCAACAACTACAGTAGGTTTATTTTCTTTTTCATTATTGTCTTCTTTAATATCAACACTAATATTGTCTGCTGTTTCAATTGTCTCTATAGATTCTTGAGACTCATCAGGTTTTTCTGATTTTTTAACTTCTAAAGAGTTAGTTTTATCTAAATCATTGTTTGCATTAACCCCGTTTTTACTTTTTTCTCTAAAAAATTCTTTTTTTACTCCAATAGCATTCATTGCTTTTTGTTCGGCTAACAAATTAGCTTCTTCAATTTGTTTTTTTAATTTTTCTCTCTCTAGCCTCTTTTTTTCTTCTTCTTCTTCGATTTTCTTATCTTGTTTTTCTTGCATTGAATCCATAGTATAAGCAAATTTAGACCTAACAGAATCTAGGTCTGGAGTACTCTCATTGTTTTTGTTTTTTGATTTATTTTGTGCTGTTTTAAATCATTCAGGAGTGTTATCAAATTCCTCATGCTTTGTTTGATAATTGGGCACATACTCAAATTTATTTGTCTTAAGTTCGTTGTTTTGATTGTTGTTTGCTTTTTCTTCAATTGATTTAGATTCTTGAGAATGAGAAGCATTTTGTAAATTTTGCTGTTTATCAATATTGTCTTTAGTTTCATTTTCTTTACTTTGTATATAAGTTTTAGCAGCTTTTTTTGCCTCTTCTAAGCGTTTTTCTTTTTGTTCAAGAGCATCATCGTATTTTTGTGTGTCTCCCAAGAAACCTTGATTTGGATCCTTAACTAAAGTAGAGTCATCATAGGTAATTTTTAAATCATCTGGAATGTTGTTCATTTTTTTAACTTGATCTAACCCATGAATAACAGATGAATTAGTACTGTTTTTTCCTACACCAAATGAACCAGTTCCTAATATTTTAGCTAGTTCAATCAACACAGCACTACCAGAAGCATTACAGTTTGCACCTTGATTATAATTACTCTTACTGATATAAAAACCCAATATAGAAGGTAGTAAATTTAATACAACTAAAATCAATGCAACACATATAAAAAAAGGTATAGGCATTTGAGTTTCACCAAAGAAAACTACATTTAATAGTAAAAAGAAAGTTGTTGCCCAACAAGATATAAAAGATAAATATTTAGATAATTTATAAAAAGAATAAAAATTCGAGTTATCTACTCCCATAGCATGACCGCTATCATAGTGTGATAAAAATATTAATTTTCTCTTACGTGGTCTGATTGTCTTTTCAGAAGAAGTATTAGGAATATATTTTGCAACAACATTCTGGCTTAAGCCTCGTCTTGTAAAGTTTGAAAGAATAGGTTTATTAATAAACTCACATGACATACAAATAGATAAAATTAAGCAGATAATCAAAGCTGGTATCTGAATAATATTCAAAAAAGCAGAAAGAATTAGAAGTACTGAGCAAATTATTGCACAAATATTATTCGAACGACTTGACCCTCTAGCACCTTCAAACTCTTCAATATCATATTTAAGACCGCTTGTATTTGATATTCTCTCACCAATATACATAGAAGCTTTGTGTTCTTCTTCTGTCCCAGCAGGTCTAGGACCTATATCTTGTGACAAATATTTTATATCTTCTAGAACGCTATTCAAAAGAACTCCTTTAATAATATTTATTTTACTTACTTTACTAGTAAATATTAGAAAATTAATTTAATAGATTATAGTACTTTTTAACAAATAAGGTCAATATTATTAGTCACGAATGAAAGAATCACTCAAAGCGGCTTCTTTGCGAGCATCAACATAAGAATCTATGTAAGGCTTTATGTCAATATCATAAACTGTTCTAATAATAGTAGAAGGAGGATTTTCTATATGTGATACCTGATCACTTGCCCTACCTTCAATCTCTACATATTTATTATTTGTTTCAAAAGCTTCTTGTGTATTTTCTGATAGTAATAATTGCAATGATTCATAACTAGCTTTAACAGCCTCAATTTTCAATGTACAATAGCTACGATATTTTGAAAAATCACAATTATTTTGCTTATTTGTTAAGTAATCTATGTCCTGCAGTGAGGCTTCTAAAAGATTAATTGCACTAGAATTTAGACTTACAGCTTCATTTAGGTTTTCTGTCATACTACTTGAAGCTAGTTCGTCAACTTTATGCATTAATTCATTGCAATACATCAAATTGTCCCAAAACTCATCTGCTTTTTTTATATTGTCTTTTGTTTCTTTTATTTTGTTATATATATAATAACCCTTATCAATCATTTCGATTCTTGACCTGCAACTACTAATTATATTAGGTACAGTATTGTATTCACTACTTTGTAAATTTGAAATCTCAATTGATTTATTAAGCTCATCTATAGTATTCTTTAAGTTGTATTTTTCTTGATCAACATTATCCTGACTTATGTCTGTATCTTCATTAAAATCATCTACACCTACTTCAATTTGTGAATCTAGGTTTGTAATAAATTTATCAGTATCTGCTAAAGCCTGAAGAGAATTGGCAACAATTGGATCTTTTTTATTGGAATTAAAAAATTTGTATGCAAACAAACAAATTGATACAAGTATTAATATAAATAAAATAAGACCTAAAACATATAAATTTTTCTTTTCTGAGTTATAAAAATTAGATGTTTTTAGTCTTGACGGTGTGAAATGAATTTTGTTTATATTCAAATCTTTATCGTCATTATTTTGAGAAGTTTTACTATTCTTACGCAGCTTAGATAATATCTCTTTTTTTAAATCGCTATGAGATTTAAGATTATTGTGATTTTTATTTTGTTTGTTTATTTTCATAAAAATTCTTAATAGAAAAAACTATTTTACTTATTAAAATTACATTTAATATCATAAACAATGTCTTTTGATGATATTTTTTTAATATTGCGGCTTGGCATACTAGACAAAAAAAGATTACTATATCATTTGTTACAAACTCTACTATCTGCAAAAACAATAAAGCCTTTATCGTTATGCTTTCTAATCAACCTCCCTACAGCTTGTTTTACATCAATTATGCTTTCTGGGAGTACATATTTAGATCATGCATGAGAATCAACATCCCTTCTTTTTAAATAAAGAGGCTCAGTTGGCCTTGCAAAAGGAAGTTTTGGTATTACAACGCCTTTTAATGTTGAACCTGGAGCATCAAACCCCTCTCATAGAGATTTAAGAGCAAATAAAGAAATGCTTTTTTTAGACAAAAATTCATCCTTAATGCTTTTGATGGGTAAATTATATTTTTGACATAGTAGTCTAAGCCCTTCCTTAGAGAGAGAATCATTGACAATACTATAACAATGTTCCATTTCACGCCTATTTGTAAAAAGAGTGAGTATAGAGCCACAACTTGCAATGTGGAGTTTAATTAAAAATTCTGACAGCTCTTTTAAATATTGATCTGAGTCTTTAGCATTTGGAGCAGGCATGTCATTAGAACAATAAATTGTCATATTTTTATCCATATCAAAGGAAGATCTAAGCTGTAATTTATTAGTATCACTATCAAGACCAACCGAATTTAAAAATTTATCAAATTTATTTCCAATTGCTAGAGTTGCACTTGTATAGCCAATTGAATAGTTTTCACTATATAAATATTTATTCAAACAATCTGTCAAGTTTAAAGGCTGAGCAATAAGAGAATTTAAATAATTATTTTTATTTGCAATTTTTACCGAATAAACATAATCATCAAAATAATTTATAAATACAACATTAAACGCCTCATTTAAATTGTCAAGATAATGTATTACTTTTAACACGTCATTTTGTAGTAAAACAGATGAGCCTACGTCAGCTAGAAGTTTACATAAATTATTAAGATATAAAATAAAATCTGCAATCTCACTATTTCCTTTTTTAACAACATCTTGTAATTTTTGAAATGTAGAATCTTGCCTAATTTTGTCATCAATTCATATTTCTCAATATTCATATCCTTTGTTTTTTTTATCTATATATTTATCAAACAAAGATATTCCGTTCTCAACTTCTCTTAAAAAAATCGATAGACTTCTAGATTTTGTTTCAAGTTTAGAAATCACAGAATATATAGTAGTTAAGCCTTCATTTTGTATTTTTGACTTTGAATTTTTATCAGCAGAATTAGACAAGAATTTTTTTATTTTGTTAAAAATACAATTTGCTTGCTCACCATCAATAAGATCTATAACTTCATGTAAAACTGAAACAGAAATATAATAACTAAAAGTTTCTCTTGCTATTTTGCTAAATGTATGAGCTTCATCAACAATTCATATATTAATTGGAGGCAAGATTTTATTGTTAGACAAACAATCACTAAGCATCAAAGATTGATTAGTGACAACAACATTACTATTTCATGAATGTTTTCTACAAGATTGCACATAACAGCCATTATAGAAAAATGGACATTTGTTTTTTAAACATTCACTACTAGATGAACTATATTCATTTTCTAATAATCAACGTGCATTTATTTTAATTCCGTCTGCGTCATCGTAATCGGTTTGCTCAACAAAGGATAACAAAGTTGCAATTGAAGGAGAAGTGCAAAACTCCTGATTGTTGTATTTAACTATTCTAGACTTTTTCTTGATAAGCATAGTTAGTTTTCGCAAACAAATATAATGTTTATATCCTTTTAGACAACTGTATTTAAGATTCTTAATTTCTTTTTTTAAAAGAGGAAGCTCGTGATATATTAGCTGGTCAATTAAAGCATTTGTTTTGGTAGCTATGCCAATAGTAATTTTATTACTTTGAGCAACTTTAATTAAAGGTATTAGATAAGACATACTCTTTCCAACACCTGTACCCGCCTCAATCGCAAAATTTTGTCCATGTTTTAGGTTCTTTAAAATAAATTTTGCCATTGAAATTTGCTGAGGACGAGTCTCAAAGTCCTGATAAATCTTTCCCATAAGACCATCTTTTTTAAAGCAATCTTCTATCAAATCATCACTAGGAAAATTTAAGCTATTGACATTAAGGGACTTTATTTTATTCTCACAAGCTATTGAGTCAAAATCTTCTTTATTATTGTAACAGTCAGCATCAATGACATCAATCAAACCTGATTCACGTTTATTTTTTTTATCATTATCTAAAATATAGGTTTGTCTATATGACTTTAAAGCTGAATAAATATCTAAAAGTCCATTTAAATGAAGATTATTAAATAAATCATATTCGTATTGACATACAAAAGCCTTTTCTAAATCAATATTGTCTTGATAAAATTTAGAATAAAACATCTCAGCTTTTTTGAAAACATAAGATGTAGGTCACATATCTATATCACTAATATTTGCAATTAAATTAATTAATGACAGTGGCATCTGAACAATTAAGCCTAAACAAATTCTATAAATCTCAACAGTTGTATATACGTCCATATCAGCTCTATGTGTACTTTCTTTTATCCTAAAAGCACGAGCTAGATCTATTAATCTATGTGAGTTAAGTCTAGGAAAGCAAATTCGTGAAAGTTCAAGAGAGTCAATTCATATGTTATTTTCTAAAACGTGCCCGCTTTTATGTTTTACAATCATATTCTTATCAAAGTTTGTATTATGAGCAACAATTAAACAATTACCACAAAATACTGAAAGCTTATAAACAGCTTCATCTGGATCAGGTGCACCTTCTATATCTTTATTTTCTATATTCGTTAAATGAGAAATTTCAGGTGTAATGGGAATATCTGGATTAACAAAGGTAATAAATCAATCAACAATTTTACCTTTATTTATTTTTGCTGCAGCAATTTGTATTAAGTCATCATTTTTAATAGATAAACCAGTAGATTCCACATCAAGAACAACAACATTACAATCAAGATCAAAAAAAGTATTATCTTTTGCAATATTTTTTGATTCAATATAGCGATCAACAATAACCTTATTGGTACCTGGTCTTAAAAAATTGTAAATACTTCAATTATTTTTATTCATTTAACTACCTAAATTATCGAACTCAAAGACTCGACCAGCTATTCTAATTTCATTGCCATTTTTTGCACCTGCATTTTTAAGTAGCGTTTCTACCCCAAGTTTTTTCAAGCGATTTTGAAGATACAAAACAGCTTCTTCGTTTTCCATATCAGTTTGTACTACAGCTCTAACAACTTCACTTCCATTAACCTCATATACACCAGAGTTTAAAGCTTTAATCGAAATATTGTCAATAGAAGATCTTTTGTTAACTTTTCATACTTTGTCGTAAGTTTCTCTGCTACTTTTATCTTTGGCTTTTAGAGATTTAATCTTAAATACCTTTGATAAAATAACTGCACTTAAATGATCAAGACCCTCACCAGTATATGCACTTACACAATATAATTTTGGATCTATAATTTCATCATCATCACCTAAAGTAGATAACTGAAATTTATTAGAATTTACTTTATGGGCATATTTTTTAACAAGTTTTCTAAGCCTTTTTAAGTTGTTGTCAATATCTTTAACATCACACTTATTTGCAACTACAATTTGATGTCTAAAAGACAAATTTGTTTTAAAAATATTATCGTACTTTTTTAACTCTTCGTTAATGTTTATAAAGTCATAAACAGGATCTCTTGATTCTCAATTTCCTGTTATATCAACAATATGAACTAATAGCGATGATCTTTCAATATGTCTTAAAAAATCATGACCAAGCCCTTTGCCATATGCTGCTCCTTTTATTAGACCTGGTATGTCAGCTAGACAATAATCCTTACCCTGACAATATACAATTCCTAAATTAGGAGTAAGTGTAGTAAATGGATAATCCGCAATTTTAGGTTTTGCTGACGATAATCTTGAAATAATTGAAGATTTACCACATGAAGGCATCCCTACTAATGCAGCATCTGCTAAAAGCTTCATCTCAAGTTCAATTCATCTACCGTAAGCAGGCTCACCCAATTCAGCAAAAGCAGGTGCTCTCCTTGTGGGTGTTACAAAGTGAATATTTCCTTTTCCCCCATGTCCTCCATACGCAACTACAACTTGCATGCCATCTCTATCAAGATCAGCAATTATCTTGCCTGTATGACCTTTGCTTGGATTAACATATTGAGAAACTTCATCTATGTAATTTGTGTTATAACTAGATTCTTTTATCTCTTGATCTTGAATTTCGTCTTTTAAAAAATTAACGTTTTTAACTAAGGTACCAACAGGTACATGCAATATTAAATCTTTACCGCTCTGACCGTGTTTCTTTTTTCCTTTCCCGTGAGTTCCTCTTTCTGCAAAAAAATGATGTTTGAACCTATATTCAATCAAGGACGACTTTGATGTGTCTGCAACAATAATAATATCACCACCATCGCCACCATCGCCACCATCGACGCCACCTTTTGGAACATGTGCTTCTCTCCTGAAGGAAACACACCCTGCTCCACCATTTCCGCCTTTTACATAAATTCTTACTTTATCTATAAAATCTGAAGACATATCTCAAATTATAAGTAAACAAACAAATATATTCTCTAAAATAAACAGTATTAATTATAAAGAATTTAAAAATCCATGAAAACATATTATAAGAAGTCAAAAATAATTAGTGCTCCTCATTTAATAACAACACGAACAGGTGGTTTTAGTTCTTTTCCATATGATAGTTTAAACATGGGTTTTAATTATGGTGATAACAATGATACTGTAGTTAAAAATTGAAATTTATTATTTTCAGAAAACCCTAATATTAACCCTAAATACTTAACTTTAGTAAAACAAGTTCATAAAAACAAAATTCTAAATATAAAAAAAGGCATGTTTGACAATAAACCGCAATTTTATTTATTCGGTGAATATGATGGTATCATAACAAGAGATACAGGCATAACGCTTGTAATTCTAACAGCAGATTGTGCCAGTGTTTTACTCCATGACAAAACAAAACATGTGAGTGCAGCACTTCATTGTGGATGAAAAAGTCTAACTTTAGATATTATAAAATCCTGTATTGATGATTTTATGAAATTTGGATGTTCCTTAAACAATATTAATGCATTTGTAGGTCCGTGTATAAAAAAATGTTGTTTTGAGTGCAATATAGATGTTGCAAAAGCATTTGTAAATCTACTTGGATATAAAGATTCTAAAAAATGTATTAATAAAAATATAAATTCTGATAAATACAATATTGATCTAGAGATGGGCGTAGTATTGCGATTGGTTCAATTAGGAATTAATATTGGAAACATAGAAACTGTAAGTGAGTGTACAAAATGTAGAGATAAAATTTATTTCAGTTACAGGAAAAATAATAATACTGGCAGAATGGCTTCAATTATTACAAACGTTTAAATTTAAGACTTTGTAAATTTAATCAAACTGAACAACTCAAGGAATTTTTTTAATATATGAGTTGTATGCATCAAAACAATTACTAATCTGTTCATAATTGTTTTTTTCCAATGCTAAATTAGGTAAATTATCTAATGAATAAAACCCATATGAAAGAGTTTCTGAGTTGGGTTTAAAATTGATATCTAAAAGCTCACAAAAACAGAAAACTTTTACAATTTGAAACGCTAATAAATTTTTATTTAAGCTAATATGAGATTTTCAATCATGAAGCATAATTAAAAACTTAGGTTTTACTTTAGCTCCTGCCTCCTCATAAGCTTCTTTAACCAAATTTTGTCTTATTGTTAAGTTCTCATCAACTCAACCACCTGGTATTGACCACTTACCATTCGTCTCCTGTACAAGCAAGATTTTATTGTTCTTAAAACATACTGATCTAGAGTCTAACTTAGGGGTACAATATCCTCTCTCGCAACAAAAAAATTCATTAATTTTGTCTAATTTTACGTAAGAATGAGTTTTTAGAATTTCCTTTGCAATATTTCTGACTTGTTCATATCTTTCAACTTCAAACTTATTATTTGTGTAATACAAACCAGATTGTGCAATAGCTTGAAGTTGTTTTGCTCACTCAATCCAATTTTTTTGTGTATATACAACTTCATTCATTTTTGAATTTGCTAAAGTAAAAGACAAATTTACTTTATTGATTTTATTTCTTCAGTTAAAATCTCTATTCTGTCATTAAAAACTTGAGCGTATCCCCCACTTATTTGAAATTTTTCTAAAACCTTATCATTTGTGTTTATAGAATCACTTAAATAAACAACACCATCTGACAATTCACAAATAAAGTTTTCGTGAGAAGGTAAAAATCCAACACGTCCATTAATTGAAGGAACATTGACTAAATAACATTCCCCGCTATAAAAAAGCTTTTCAGGTGTAATTATTTCTATATGTAACTTGTTTTTCACTTTATTATCTTAAATTTTTATAAAGATTATTTTTTTTCTGATTTTAGCATCTCATCATAAGCTTCATATACGTCCTCAATAGCACCTTTGTAAACAAAACATTGCTCTGGTATATGATCACACTTTCCGTCTAATATTTCAGCAAAACTACGAACAGTATCTTCAATTTTTACGTACTTTCCTGGGTTGCCTGTGAACACTTCAGCAACATGAAAAGGCTGACCTAAAAACTTTTGAACCTTTCTTGCACGATTTACAGTCTGTTTTTGATCTTCTGACAACTCATCCATACCTAAAATTGCAATAATATCTTGCAAGTTTTTATATTCTTGCAAAAGCTCTTGTACGCCAAGTGCTACCCTGTAGTGCTCTTTCCCTACAATTTCAGGATCAAGAGCGGTAGATGAAGAATCTAGTGGATCCACAGCAGGATAAATTCCAAGCTCGGCTATACTTCTACTTAAAACTGTTTTTGCATCAAGGTGAGTAAATGTGGTAGCCGGAGCAGGATCTGTCAAATCATCAGCTGGTACATAAACAGCTTGAACAGATGTGATAGAACCAACATCAGTTGATGTAATTCTTTCTTGAAAATCTCCCATCTCTGTTGCAAGTGTAGGTTGATAACCAACTGCAGATGGCATACGACCAAGAAGAGCAGATACTTCAGAACCTGCTTGTGTAAATCTAAAAATGTTGTCTATAAAAAGCAGAACATCTTGCCCTTTATCACGAAAGTACTCAGCTTGTGTAAGTCCTGCTAATCCAACACGAAGCCTAGCTCCAGGAGGCTCATTCATCTGACCATAAACAAGACAAGTTTTATCAATAACTCCACTCTCACTCATCTCTAAGTATAAATCCGTTCCTTCACGAGTCCTCTCACCTATACCTGTGAATACAGATGTCCCTCCATGTTGTTGAGCAAGATTGTTTATCAACTCTTGAATACATACAGTCTTTCCAACACCTGCACCACCAAAAAGACCTGTTTTTCCACCTTTTACATAAGGTTCTATCAAATCAATAACTTTAATACCGGTTTCAAAAATCTCTGTTTGAGTAGTAAGAGATTCGTAAGCTGGTGGTTCATGATGAATTGGAGAATACTTTTCTACCTTAGGTGCATCCTTGCCATCTACTACCTGACCTAAAACATTTCAAATTCTTCCCATAGTTGATTCTCCAACAGGCATTTTAATGGGAGCTCCAGTATCTATAACTTCAATTCCACGTACAAGACCATCTGTTGAAGACATAGCAACACACCTAACAAGATCCCCTCTCAAGTGGGTCTGAACTTCTAATACACATGAGATGTGTCCGGCAGGAGTATCACATTCAACTTTCAATGCGTTATAAATTGAAGGAAGTTCATTTGGAGCAAATTCGCAATCAACTACAGCTCCTACTATCCTTACAATTTTACCAATAGATTGTTTCTTTTCTTTTTTATCGCTCATTTAATCTCCTTAATTTTCATCTAGTGCATCTGCTCCACCAACAATTTCTGTTAATTCTGTAGTAATCGCACCTTGACGTAGAGTATTATATTGTCTAGTTAAAGTTTCTATCATATCGTTTGCCGAATCAGTTGCTGCCTGCATGGCAACACGTCTTGCAACTTGTTCTCCACACGCAGAATCAATTAGTTTGTTATATATATAACACCTAATATACATAGGTATAAGTTTACTTATAATGTATTCCTCACTTGGCTCAAAAACAAACTCGCTTTGATACTCTTTATCGTTTTGTTTATTGTTGTTTTCATCTTGTGCTTCTTTATCGTTATTGAAATCAAATGGAAGAAGAGTTTCTGACTCTTGCTCCTGTTCAAGAGAATTTTTACATTTATTATAGATAATATTAACTTTATCGATATTACCTTTAACAAATTGCTTAGTAATATAATCAGAGATTTCCTTTGCTTGCTTAAAGCTTGGATTTTCCGATCTTCCAACGTAATTAAACTTTGTGTCAATTCCGCGTCATTTACAATATATTGTTGCCTTTTTTCCACAAGAGATAACACAAGTATTTATATTTTGTTTTTTGTTTTGGTCAATAATATTTTGCGCAATTTGTAAAATTTTACTATTAAAACCCCCTGCTAGGCCCTTATCTGATGTAATAACTATAATTAAATTATTTTTTATTGATTTATGTGGAAGCAATAAGCTATTCTTTGCGTTTATATTTGAGCTACACACAGAAGATAGTATCTTTTTTAGCCCTAAATTATACGGAATATTAGACTGCAGTCTTTTTTGACATTTAGGAACTTTAGCAGCAGAAATCATTTGCATAGTTGATGTAATCTGTTTAGTAGAAGTAACAGATTTAATTCTTCTATTTATTCCATGTAAATTTGCCATTATATAAACAAAATTCTTTTAGATCTATGAACTCTTACTTTTTTTATCTTTTTTATAAAGTTCAAGCATGTAATCTAATCTTGATTGAACATCATCTGTCAAAACTTTATTAGTGCGTATCTGATCAAGAATATCACTTCCGCTAGAATGCAAATATTCAACAAAATTTTTAATATAATCTTTTAATTCATCGATTGGAATTTCATCAAAGAACCCTTTGTTTCCAGCATAAATAAGAGCAACTTGATCTTCTACTGCATATGGTTTATATCTTCCTTGAATTAAAAGTTCAGTCATATGTGCACCACGTTTTAGCTGATGAAGAGTAGCAGCATCAAGATCACTACCGAATTGAGTAAAAGCTTGCAGCTCTCTATAAGAAGCTAAATCCAAGCGTAAATTACCCGAAACTTGCTTCATAGCTTTAATTTGAGCATTTCCCCCAACTCGACTTACAGAAATCCCTACATCAACAGCTGGTCTTTGTCCTTCGAAAAACAAGTCAGCTTGCAGGTATATTTGACCATCTGTTATAGAT
>CAVGFB010000126.1:0-16313 GCA_963628375.1 Gorillivita sp. (SeqCode) | reverse complement strand
ACCATGGCCAACATGCATGGGGCCTGTTGGATTTGATGATATATATTCAATGTTGATTTTTTTATCTCAATTGTTAAGCTTTAAATTTTTGGCTAAATCCTTACAATAATTTAGGTTTTGCTCTCTAATTTTTTTTACAACATTAATAAAAGCATTATCGTTAATATAAAAGTTTATAAATCCTGGACCTGCGATTTCAACCTTGTCAATTATACTATTCTTAGGAAGTCCCTCTATTATATCTTTAGCAATTGTACGTGGATTAGACTTTAATTTTTTTGCAAATCTAAGTGCAATCGTAGATGCAAAATCACCATTTGTTTTATCTTTTGGTTGCTCTATGCAAGTATCAAGACAATCTATGTCAAGTTCTAAATTATGTTGCTTACTTAAAGATTCAAGAGAAGCTTTAAGTAAGTTATTTATTGTATCTTCCATGAAATAAGGCTTAATTTTTCATGTATATTACACCCAAGCTGCCATCTTGCCTGTTGTATAAAACGCTAAATTTGTTTGTATCAGCGTCAATAAACAAAAAGAAATCATGACCTAACATGTCATGTTCAACTACAGCTTCATCCAATGTCATAGGAACTAATGTAACGCCTTTTTTACGAGCAATACTTTCCTCTGAGAGCTCTTGCATTAATGCATCAAAATCAAGATCATCACTAGAACTTTGGGTTATTTCATATTGGCGCTGTCTACCTGCATCTTGGATTCTTTTATCCTGAAGGCGAGTTTTATACTTACGCAACTGTCTTGTTACTTTAGCAGATGCAACATCAATAGCTGCATGTATTTCTTGCTCCGTTTCTTCGACATGAATTGTATGTTTGCCAATACGCATTGTAACTTCACATTTAGCAGGATTAGGGTTAGCTGGATTTTTTGATTGCGATAAAACAACCTCAATATCAATAGGGTCAATGTCAAATACTCTGACAGATGGTGCTATTTTTTCCTCACAATAATCCTTCATTCATTGAGTTATGTCAAATTTTCTTCCTGTAACTTTCATTTTCATAATATCTCCTAAAACTAAAACTTTAATTCTTTGTAATAAATAAAATACCTAAACAAGCTGGACCACCGTGCGTAGAACAAGTACAACTTGCTTGTGTTACATATATTTTTTTGAATTCTTTGTGTTTTTTTATTTGATCTACTACTATATTGACTTGATCGTCTGTAATCTCTCCAGAATGCGTTACAAAAATTTCATCTGTAGAAATGGTGTCTTTATATTTGTTCATAAGATCATCAACCATTTTTTTTCAAACACGTTCTATCTTGCCTCTATATATTTTTGCAATCTTCATTTTGCCATCTTTTGGCGTTGTTTCAATTGACGGCTTTAACTTTATTGCGCCCATTGCTCGAGCAGCTAAATCAGGAACTCTCCCCCCTGCTACCATAAAATCAAGTGTAGACAAAACAAATGTGACTCTAACTCTGTGAGCCATCTCTTGAAGAGTTTCAAAAATGTCTTTAGCTGACATACCAGATCTACTCATTCTGGCACCGTTAATGGCCAATATTCCAATTCCTGATGATATACTACAAGAATCTACTACATAAACTCCTTCCATTTTGTCAGCTGCAACACTTGCGTTGTTTCATGCACCAGATATACCAGAGCCTGCGGATACGTGAACCACATCAAAGCCTTGTTCTTTTAGCTTAGTAAAATGCTTTTCATATGCATCAATACCATTTGCGGCTGTTTTTGGTAAGACGCCAGTTTCTCTAAACGCTTTGTACAAGTCTGGAGTAAAAATGTCGATGTTGTCTTTGTATTGCTTACCATTTAAAATAATATAATAAGGAACATACGATATATTATATTTATCTTTTAGGTCTTGACCAATATCACAAAGAGAATCGCTAGAAATAGCTACAGGTTTTGACATAAACACTCCATATATAATTGCAAAATGGCTCCCCGGGTAGGATTCGAACCTACGACAACTCGGTTAACAGCCGAGGGCTCTACCACTGAGCTACCGAGGAATAACACAAATAAAAATATCTGTGAATTGCATTATATCCTATAGTTATAAATTTTATACATGAATTTAATTTATTTGATTAATTCTGCTCATTTGTATTTAAAAACAAAAGATCTGTTGCAAATACAACTAGCAACTTCCCGTGTTTAACTCTAATTTTAAACTCAGGACCTTCTATTACATTACTAACACCCAAAGACATAGAGTTAGATAATGGTGTATTAATAAATGGCCACTTAAGACCTTGAGAATCAATCCCTCCACAAACGTCACTGTAAGAAAACACAGATACTGTTCTGTCTATCTTTGGGTCTGGATTAACACGCAAGCCAAACTCAGCAGGTCCATCTAACATCATAGCAGTCTGTTCAAGACCAACGCAAAAAATACCAACTCTATGATCAGAGGTATGAGACATCATCTGAAACGCTCCAATTTGGTGATCTAATCTTTTACCTAAAAACCCATAACACATTAAAAAATTAGGTTTATGTGCGATTGCTTCGTCTATTGCAAGTTCAAAGTCTGTTTTATCCTTGTCCTGAGGATATTGCATAACTTGCATCATTTTATCTGCTTCACTTTTTGCCATCTCAAAATTATTTTCAATACAACTTGGAACATTGTCGCTATATGGAATATATCCAAGTGAGTCAAAATCACCAACAGCAATATTAGGAGTAATACCAAGTTCCTCTAAATGTTTATAGCCACCATCAACAGCAATTATACGAGTAAACATTTTGTTTTTATAGCAGCCTAAAAAATGTTTCTGATTAAACTCACTAGACCCTATAATTGCATAGATTAATGGTTTTTTTTGATTTGGATTTGTGCTTTGTTGACCATTATTTATGTCTTTATTTTGTTCTGGCATAATTCTCCTTAATTTTTATTTTTAAATTTAAGAATAACTGGAGTCCCGCTAAAATCAAACGCTTCTCTCATTCTGTTTTCTAAAAAACGCCTAAAGTTGTCATTGACAAGACTTGAATGATTAACAAAAAAAGTAAACCTCGGTGGCATAGTACCTGTTTGAGTAACGTAATTTAGTCTTAATGTTCTCTTGCCTTTATTAACTGTAAACCCTTTTTGCTTAATCTCACTCAACCAATTATTAAGCTTTGAAGTAGAAATTTTTTTTGTGTAGTTATTAAACGCTTCATCTATAGATTCTCATACATTCTTTAACTTTTTTCCTGTAGTAGCTACAGTCAAAACACACTTAGCATAACCTACAAACTCCATCCTTTCTTTCATGTGTGTTCTTATATTTTCTTTTACTTCAACCGAGTCAATCTTGTCTCATTTATTTAAAGCTATAACTAATCCACAGCCCTTTTCTTTAGCCATATTTGCAATTTTTTGATCTTGATCGGTAAGCCCAATTGTTGCATCTATTACCAACACTGCTATATCTGCCCTGTCAATTGCCTTTAGTGCTCTAATAAAACTATAATATTCTATGCTACTTTTAACACTTGACTTTTTTCTAAGTCCTGCTGTGTCAATGATATTATAAGCTCTATCTTTTCTTAAAATTATGGTATCAATGCTGTCTCTTGTAGTGCCAGACACATCACTGACAATTGATCGATTATATCCACACATTGCATTTGTTAAACTGGACTTACCAGCATTTGGGCGCCCTATTATTGCAACATCTATAGAATTATTATCTGAGTTGTTGTCACTACTGCTTTCAATGTCTTTAAAGTTGTCAACAACTTTGTCTAATAAATCCCCAGTCCCATGACCATGAAGTGAACTTATAGGGTAAACTTCCTCAAAACCTAAGTTATAAAATTCTCAAATATTTTCTAAATTGTTAGGATCATCACATTTATTAGCAACAAGAAATACGGGCTTGTTCGTTTTGTGTAAGTTATTTGCTATTTTTTCATCCTCTATACTAATACCAGTTGTGCTATCACATATAAAAATTATAATATCACATTCATTAATTGCTAAATTAGCTTGCATAGTTATATTTTTTTGAAACTCATCATCACTTGAAATCTCAATTCCCCCCGTATCAATGAGCTTAAAACTTTGACCGCACCAATCTGCGATATAATAAGATCTATCTCGAGTAACACCACTACTTTGATGAACAATGGCATCATTTTTATGAGTAATTCTGTTTATAAAAGTAGACTTGCCAACATTAGGCCTACCGATAACAGCAACATAAGGAACTTTATTATTTTTTTTATCTGTCATAAACAACTACTTATTGAAAGTCGCTAAATTGCTTATTGAGCTTATCTAAAGTATCACTTAAATCTTTAAACTTTAGTTTATCCTTTTCAATAATCTCAGGCTTTGCTTTTTTTAAGAAACCAGGATTTTTTAGCTTCTTTTCAAATTTTAAATAATCTTTTTTTATCTTTACAATTTGCTTTTGAATGTTTAATTTTTCTTTATCAAAATCTATAAGACCCTTCAGAACCACATAAACCTCAACCAAGCTATCACAATAACTTACACTATACTCAGGTTTTAGAGTATCACTAGATACTTCTAGGGATTTAATATTAACCAAGCTTGATATCAGTTCTTCAGAGCTACTTATAATTTCTGTCACATGATCATCTTTTGTTTTAATATGAACTTCTACTTGCGTTTTTGGTGAGAGGCCATACCGTGCTTTAATGGATCGCACAGACCCTATAACATTACAAATTACTTTAATTGATTCTTCTGAGTCCTTATCGTTATATTTTGCTAATTTATCTGCATCAACTCACTCTGATATAAAAAGATAATCTCTACTACTAGGCAACTCAGAGAAGAGCCTTTCTGTAATAAAAGGCATAATAGGGTGCAATAACCTTAAAGAACAATCAAGAATAAATACCAAATTGTTCAAGCATATTAAAACATCCTCTTTATTTTGACCTTGAAGCCTAGACTTGCTAAACTCAATATACCAATCACAAAACTCATTTCAAAAAAACTCATACAAATACTTTGTAACTTCACTGAAATTATAATTCTTGTAAGCTTCATCAACATTTTTTACCAAACAATTCAGACGAGAAAATATTCACTTATCTACAATGTTTTTTGTGTTTGGAGACCCTTTAATCTGTTGATTAGGATTACTATCAACAAAACTACTTAAATTCTTTAGAATAAATTTAGTAGCATTTTTTATTTTATTTGAAAAATTACGAGAGTTTTCAATTTTACCCTCATCAAATCTTATTGCTTGTGTTCCTGTAACCTGACTTAATAGTCCAAAACGCATGGCATCTGCCCCATACTTTCTAATCAGTTCAAGAGGATCTACGCCATTCCCTCTACTTTTGCTCATAGGCTTACCGTCAGAGCCCATAACAGTTGGATGAATCAAAACATGTTCAAAGGGGATTTCTCCCAATACATCAAGGCTTGACATAACCATTCTTGCAACCCAAAGTCCCATAATATCCCTTGCAGTAGATAATACCTGTGTGGGATAATAATTTTTCAGTTCTGCATTATTTGGATCTGAAGACCAACCCATAACACCAAAAGGTCAAAGCTGACTTGAAAATCATGTATCAAGCACGTCCTCGTCTTGAACAACAGGTTCACCACACTTAGGGCATTTCTCAATTTTTTCAGTACTTGCATCAAGTCATCCGCATTTACAATAATATACAGGAATCCTATGACCTCACCAAAGTTGGCGGGAAATGCATCAATCTTTTAAGTTATCAAGTCAATCTAAATAAACTTGAGATCATCTTTGTGGATAAAATTTTATATTTTGATTTTCTACAACTCTTTTTGCTTCTTTTTTTAAAGATTCAACATCAACAAATCATTGCTCTGATAATCAAGGTTCAAGGGTAGTATGACACCTATAGCAATGCATTACACTATGATTTAGATCTTCTACATGGTCAAGTAATCCTAGCTTATCAAAATCATCAACAATAGCTTCTCTTGCTTCAAGAGCAGACATTTTACTGTACTTGCCATAACCATCAACAATGTGAGCTGTTTCATCCAGAATGTTAATTCGCTCTAGATTATGTCTAATTCCCATTGCATAATCATTAGGGTCATGAGCAGGAGTTACTTTAACGCAACCTGTACCGAATTCAGCATCAACATAAAAATCCTCAAATATAGGAATCTCCCTATTGACAAGGGGTAAAATGACAGATTTTCCAATTAGTTTTTTGTATCTTTTATCTTTCGGAGATATAGCAATACCGCTATCCCCTAGCATTGTTTCGGGCCTTGTTGTAGCGATAACCAAATGTTCAACTCCGTCAACAGGAGTTTTTAATGGATACTTTAAATATCACAGCTTACCTGCCTCAGGTTCATATTCTGCCTCATCATCTGCAATTGCTGTTGTACAATGCGGACATCAATTTACAATTCTTTTGCCTCGATATATAAGACCTCTATGAAATCAATCAACGAATACCTTTTGTACTGCTTTACTAAAAGAGTCACTCATTGTAAAATTTTCATCATCATAATCACAGGAACACCCTATATTTTTAATTTGATTAACGATAGTAGTTCCATATTCTCTACGTCATTTTTGACATTGCTCAATAAAAGCTTCTCTTCCAATTTCACGCCTGTTTATACCTTGACTCTGCAAATGCTTGTCTACCTTTGTTTGAGTTGCAATACCTGCATGATCCGTGCCTAAAATTCACCTTGTTTTGTATCCTTGCATGCGAGCTCTTCTTATAATTGTATCCTGTATAGAATCATTTAATGCATGACCCATATGCAAAACTCCTGTGATGTTAGGAGGAGGAATAACTACAGTAAAACCTTCGTCCTTATGTTTACCGTGTCCACTTGTCCTAGAAAAACACCCCGTTTTGTACCAAAGTTCAAAAATTTGATTATCGTCTAAACTTTTGATTTTATCTTTATTTTCTTTATAGTTAGCATGGCTCATAACAAATCCTATCTATTAAAAATTATTATTTTATATTTGCCTTCCTTTGAATGAATTTTACACATTCAACAATTGGAATAATACAAAAACCTAAGAGAATGGAAATTAAATATTCTTGCATTCCAACAGAAGTAAAACCAAACGCGTCTGCAAAAAATGGAACTTCGCATATTGTTGTAGTTAATATAAACGATATCAAAGTTGAAATTCATAAAAATAAATTTTGAGTCTTTAATTTAAAAATTGAGCTTTTAAGACTTCTCATATTAAAAGCATGAAATATTTCAACCATTACCATAGTTAAAAACGCACACGTTGTTCCATGAGCGCTACCGGCAAACTCGATGTATCCATCTTCTATATACATCCCTATAAAAAATGAAATTAAACACAAAACAGAAGTAGCTAATCCTTGATATACGATATCAAATCCAAGACCATTACTAAAAATGGAAGATTTTGTGCTTCTTGGTGGAGATTTCATGACTCCATCTTCGCTTTTTTCAAACCCTAGTGCTAGAGCAGGGAACGTATCGGTTACAAGATTTATCCAAAGTAATTGTACTGGGCTTAAGAATGAAAATCCACAAAGAGAAGTTAAAAATACACATAACACTTCACAAAAATTAGAGGCAAGCAGATACTGTATTGCTTTTAAAATATTGCTGTAAATTGTTCTGCCTTCTTCAACTGCACTTACAATGCTAGCAAAATTATCATCCGTTAACACCATGTCAGAAACATTTTTTGTAACATCAGTTCCAGTTATGCCCATACCTATGCCAATATCAGCTTTTTTTATTGATGGAGCGTCATTAACTCCATCCCCTGTCATAGCAACTACACAACCTGCTTTTTGTCAAGCATCTACAATGCGAGTCTTATGTTCTGGAGCCACGCGTGCATAGACTCTAACATCTCTAAATCTATCTTTAAATTCTTCATCAGTCATGCAAGAAAGCTCACCGCCTGTTAGTACACTTTTATCAATATCACAACCTTTATTTAATACGTTAATCTCTCGAGCAATAGCAACAGCAGTATTTTTATGATCTCCAGTTATCATAATGGTTGTTATACCTGCATCATGGGCTTTCTCAATTGCTGGTTTTACTTCAAGCCTAACTGGATCAATCATTCCAACAAAACCTACAAAAACAAGATCACTCTCTAACTGAGATGTATTATTTGTATCAGGAACTTTAGTGTATTTCTTATAAGCACAAGCTAAAACACGTAGGGCATCATCAGAAAACTCATCATTAGCTTTAATAATTTTACTTTTAAGCTCTTCTGTTAGCTCAAGTTCCTTGTCATTTTCTAATACTTTTGAACATCTATCAAGTAAAACATCTAAACCACCCTTTGTATATTGTACATAGTCAGAATTGCCAATTTTGTGAATAGTCGACATCATTTTTCTACTTGAATCAAAAGGAGCTTCAGCTATACGTGGATATTTTTTATTTAGTAGCTCTTTAGAATTACCAAGCATATCAGCTCAGCAAATAATTGCAATCTCTGTTGGATCTCCTGTTGTTTTATCAGAATCACAACATAGTGGCATGCCTATAGATAAAACATTCTCATTCCCATATGCTCGCTTAACTGTCATTTTATTTTGTGTTAATGTTCCTGTTTTATCAGAACATATAACAGAGGCACAGCCTAAAGTCTCAACAGCGTTAAGCTTTCTGATGATTGCATGACGTTTACTCATTTTAGTAACGCCAATACTTAAAACAACTGTAACTACTGCAGGTAGCCCTTCAGGAATAGCAGCTACAGCTAATGTTACTGCAATCATAAAAGATTTAAGTATTAACTCAACTGTAAGACTAGCCATACTCAACATTTGAGTAAGAAAAACAACTATACATATAACAATAACAATCTTAGTTAAGATTTTTGATAGTTGAGCCATCTTAATTTGAAGCGGCGTCATGCCTTTTTTAGTGGTGTTAAGTTCACTTGCAATTTTGCCGATTTCTGTATTCATGCCAGTTGCACAAGCTACCATAAGTCCATGGCCATAAACCACAGTAGTACCTGAATATGCCATATTTTTTCTATCTGCAAGAGATACAAAATCAGATTTATTTTTGCTATTTTTCTTACACTCAAGAATGTCAATACATTTATCTACTGATACACTCTCGCCTGTTAGTGCTGCCTCTTCTATTTTCATAGAATAAGACTCAATAATTCTGCCATCACATGGCACAATATCTCCATCACTTAAAACAACAATATCCCCAACTACTATATCTGAAGTGTCAATTGTTGTTTTTTTTCCTGATCTTATAACTACACTTTTATTTTTTGTTAAACTTTGAAGACTGTCAAGAGCATTTTCTGCTTTACTCTCTTGATATACACCCAAAAAAGAGTTGATAAAAACTACAACTAATATAATTACAACGTCAGTTGCACTGTCCCCGTTCATAATATCTATAATTCCTGATATAACAGCAGCAACTAGCAGCATGATTATCATCGGATCACAGATTTGTTCAAGAATTTTTTTGTATAGTGGAGTTTTCTTTTCTTTTTTTAATTCATTTTTGCCATACTTATCTAGTCGTTCTTTGACACATTCTTTAGACAAGCCTTCTTTTGAGGTTTTTAATTTATTTAAGGTTTCTTCTACAGTTAAATTATAAAATTTCATACTTTATTAAATTACTTTGCCTGTTTTATTTTTTTATCTTTTTTTATTTTATCCTTATATGAATGGATTACTTCTTCTCTAGCAATAGGATTTTTATCTACCTTTCTTTTTATAAATAAAGGAAAGTACTCATTTAATACTCTTGACGTCTCAAGGCCATACCATCTATCAGATCCACCAGCTAAATGGCGAATTTTATATTTTGAAGTTACGGCAACTTTGTCCATTTGTGGCAAGTCAGAATCAGGACTTATTGTTTTTCTAACAAAACAATACTTAAAATTACCAACAGTTGTAGATAGGCTCTTGATATATTTTGTAACATCTTTGGTATCAAATATGGTGTAGTTTGGTAAAACACATCTATATTCACCATTTGAAACAAGATCTCTAATAATTTGATTTAGGTATGTGTTTAATCTTGTATGCTCTTTAAAGCCAAGTTTTATAACAACTCTAAACAAAAACTTTGTGCCAAAAGTTTCTACTCTATATGTTTTACCAAATGGTTTTTGAGTAGTAATAAAGTTTACAAATCAATATGCATTTGCTCTTTTAGGTTCGTTATCTAAAATAGAGAACAAAACATCTCTCTCAATTGAGTCTGACCGATTAGAATGAGTTAAATAAACTAAATTATCTGCAATTTTAGGAACCGTCATATCGTTTTTGAGAGCCTCTAGTTGTGGTATATAATCTTTTAGATGGAGTGTTACGCGCTGTTTTGCTTCAACATTTGTTCCTCTGCGTCAACTGTCCATCACATAATAAATCAACACTGCAATAAGAATTGCTACTCATCCTCCATGAAAAAACTTCCCTATACATGATAAGAAAAATATAAATTCTAAAATTCCAAAAGGAATCGAATACAACACGGCAAGAAAAACTGAATTTTTAATTTTTGCAATATATACAACAAGCAAAACTGAAATCATGATATTGCTTATAGTAATAGACAGCCCATAGGCAGATTCCATGTTAGCTGAAGTTTGGAACATAATAACAATTGCGATACACCCAATTCATAGAATTCTATTTATGGAATTTATGTATAGCTGGCCTTTAGTCTCAGACGGATAGAAAATTTGCAAGTGTGGCATGAGGTTTAATCTAATAGCTTCGCTAACAACACTAAAAGAGCCAGTAATTAGAGCTTGAGATGCAATAATAGCAGCCATCGCACCCAGTAAAATTGCAATAAATTTGAAATTTTCTGGAATCATTAAATAAAATGGATTTAAGTCATTTGCATTTTGTAGCGATGAATTACCTGAGTTATTTATTATTCAAGCACCCTGCCCAAAATAATTTAGAATAAGACAAACCTTAACAAGTGGTCAGCTAATATATATGCTCTTTTTTCCTACGTGACCCATGTCACAGTAAAGAGCTTCTGCTCCAGTTGTTGCTAGAAAGACAGAACCTAAAATCATAAAACTTGCAGCATTATTAGGGCTGAATAACACTTGGATAGCGTAAATTGGATTTATAGCACGAAGAACTTCTAAATTAGACGACATCGAACAAATACCTGCAATTGCTAAAAATAAAAATCACACAGTCATGAAAGGGCCAAACAATTTTCCAATAATAGATGTTCCAGCACGCTGAACAGCAAACAAACATGACAAAATAAAAACTACTATCAAAATTATCTCTAGTTGATCTTCTCCAAAAAAGGAATTAAAAAATTCAATAGAACGCAAACCTTCAACAGCAGTTGTAACAGTTACGGCAGGAGTTAACATAGAGTCTGCCATAAGTGTTGCACCTCCTATCATTGCAGGAATAACAAGCCATTTATAATACTTCTTTACCAAACTATATAGAGCAAAAACGCCACCTTCTCCATTATTATCAGCTTTCATGGTAATTAACATATATTTAACAGTTGTTATAAGGGTTAAAGTTCATATAATCAAAGACAAAGATCCTATTATAAAATCTTTATCACATGTCGAAAGTCCTCCGTTTCCTGCGATAATTGACTTCATAACATACATTGGAGATGTTGCAATATCTCCATACACTACTCCAATTGCAATTAGAACCATTCCAATTTTGAATTTTTTTGCTTTTATAATTCTTGCCATGTTAAAACCTCATTATTAAAATTTTATTCACTTAAAAGATTATTTTTAAGAATATCAAGTTTAGTTGCTGTATCTTCTTTTATAACGTCTTTTATTTTTGTAGTTTTATATTTTGAAGTGCCAGGTGTGTTACTGTCATCAAATTCATAAAGGTATTTTACCTTATCACAAAAAATATTTGCACTCATAGTAGTTATGTTATGTCTTAAAACTGTGTTTTGTATCGATATATCGTTTGTAACAACAATAATTTCTCTATATTTTTCTTTATTTTGAACACAAAATTTCTCAATTGTGGAATCTGCACTTGTAGAATAATTACTATATATAACCTCTATTCGATTATTGTCTTGTTTTACCTTTTTCTCTAGATCGCAAGAATTATACATATTTGTTGATCCATCATATACAATAATGGCACATGAAACTTCATCTAACAGCATAGAAACATCACTTATAAGCGCATCTCTTGCACTATTAAACACATTGTGCTGTCAATCAGTAAAATCAGGGGACTCACCAACACGATCAGTATAAATGGATCCACATCTTAAAATGTTATAACCGTCTAAGATATATAATCTAGAAAATTTTCTACTCATGAGAATTAAATGAGACTTTAGTTAAGGCTTTGGTTATCCTGAATATTCATTATCATATCAACACGTTTTTGATGCCTGCCACCTTCAAATTCGGTTTTAAGTCAAGCTTCTACTATCATTTTAGCTAACTCTTCTCCAACAACTCTAGCACCTAAACATAAAATATTTGCATTGTTGTGCTTTTTTGACATAATTGCACTATATGGGTCACTGCATACACACGCTCTGATACCATTAACTTTATTTGCAGCTATACTCATGCCAATTCCTGTCCCGCAAAGCAATATCCCCAAATCGCACTTACCATCTACAACAGCATGGGCAACGTTTAGTGCAGAAACAGGATAATCAAAGCGTTTCTTGTCATTAGTACCATAATTTTCAATCTCGTACCCTAAAGACATAACATAATTTGAAATTACATGTTTTAGTTCTACTGCACCGTGATCATTACCAATAGCTAATTTCATACATTCTCCATACTAAATACTTCTTTATTTTAGATATTTATAAATTTATAATAAATATAGCTAATTATAAACATATTTAAATTATTATTAATTATTATTAGAAGGAAGAAAAATGCATGAATTAGGAGTTGTATTCAATATTGTAGATGCGGCTAAACAACTAGCAGAGCAAAATCAGGCAAAGAAAATCACATGTGTAAATATTAAACTTGGAGAGGTCTCTTCTGTTGTGCCCGAACTTTTAGAAGACGCTTGAAACTGAGTTGTCAAAAAAAATGACAAAATAATTCAAGATTGCAAGTTAAAAATAGAGCCTATTAAAGCTATTACGATATGTAGTGATTGCGGGCATGAATATAGTACGTTAGAATTTAAAAAAATATGTCCTAAATGCAAAAGCGAAAATACTTTTCTTAAATGCGGAAGAGAGTTTATTATTGAGAGTATTGAGGTAAACTAGATTTATTTAATAATTTCCTTAGAAAAGTTTAAAAGTTTCTTAAATACAATAATATATAATTCACATGATTTTAAAGTGCTAAAATAAATCAAGAAATAATTTTGAAAATTTGAGCAAAGGAGAAATTATGAGTAATAAATATGCAGGAACTCAAACAGAAAAAAACTTACAAGAAGCTTTTGCAGGAGAATCTCAAGCTAGAAATAAATATACTTACTTTGCTTCAAAAGCTAAAAAAGAAGGCTATGAGCAAATTGCTGATTTATTCTTAAAAACCGCAAATAATGAAAAAGAGCATGCAAAAATGTGATTTAAGGAGCTTGGTGGAATTAATTCTACACTAGAGAACTTAAATGCTGCTGCTGAAGGTGAAAATTTTGAATGAACAGATATGTATGAAAACTTTGCAAAAACAGCTGAAGAAGAGGGATTTGATAATCTAGCTAAGAAGTTTAGACTTGTAGGTGAGATTGAAAAACATCATGAAGAGCGTTATAGGGATTTAATTAACAATGTAGAGACAAAAAAGGTGTTCGAGAAGAGTGAAGTTAAAGTATGGGAATGCAGAAACTGTGGACATATTGTTGTTGGAACATCTGCACCTGCTGTTTGCCCTACATGTGCACATCCTCAAAGTTATTTTGAAATTAACGCAAAAAATTACTAATTCTTTTTTTCATAATTCTTTTTTTTGGCCCTGCGAAAGCGGGGCTTTTTTATTCGTCTACAATATTAATGCCTACAACTTCATATCCAGCATTTAAAACAGCATTTTTTAATGTTTCGTCATCTACATTTGATTCTAATTCAACAGTTGCGTTACTATCATCAAGGTTTACCTCAACTTTGTTAACCCCTTCAACTTTTGTTAAAGCTTCTTTTACATGATTTACACAATGCATACAAGACATTCCTTCAATATCTATTATCTTTGTCATAAGATTTACTCCTTTCTTTTTATATTTATGTTTAGGTTTAAAATTTTTTAATCTTAAAGCGTTAGTAACAACAAACAACGAGCTTAAGCTCATTGCAAGTGCTGCAATCATAGGACTTAATTTAATTTGATATAAACTATAAAACACCCCCGCTGCAATAGGTATTCCTATAATATTGTAGATAAATGCTCAAAATAAGTTTTGGTATATGTTTCTAACTATTGCTCGGTTTAGTTGTATCGTAGTAGAGACATCTAAAAGATCATTATTCATAAGTACTATATCCGCTGCATCAATTGCAATATCTCGACCATGTGCTATTGCGATTCCTACATCTGCTCTAGCTAGCGCAGGTGAATCATTTATACCGTCCCCTACCATGGCAACACATCTACCTTTTTTTTGATACTGAACAATTTGGCTTTCCTTTTCTTGAGGCATCATATCTGATACTACACGAGTTGCTTTAACTTGCTTTTGAATAGCGTCAGCAGTTTTTTTGTTGTCTCCTGTTAAAATTACAACTTCAATATCATTCTCTTTTAGCTCTTTAACTGCTGCTACACTTGTTGGCTTAACTAAATCAAATACACAAATAATCCCAATTATTGTATTTTTTAAGGCTACATATATTGGTGTTTTCCCTGATAGAGAAAGCTCATCCCCTTTATTAAACATTAAATCGCCTTTAATATTAAATTCGTGCATGACATCTCTATTCCCAATTACACATTGATCATCATCAATTCAGCCAGTAAGCCCCATGCCTGTAAGCTGTTTGAAGTTATCTACACTTAATTTTTTTATATTGTAATCACTTGCTTTATTTATAATTGCAGTTGCATATGGATGTTCGGATAAGGCTTCTATGGAATAAGCAATTTGTAGAACTTTAGTTTTACTTATCGATTCTATGGTAATAATGTCTGTAACTTTAGGTGTGCCATATGTAATTGTTCCAGTTTTGTCTAACATAACAACGTCAATTTTGCTGGCTTGTTGTAAAATTTGAGCAGACTTTATTAAAATACCGTTTTTTGCACCTTGTCCAATTCCTACCATAATTGCTGTTGGAGTTGCTAGCCCAAGAGCACAAGGGCATGAAACTACTAAAACAGAAATTCCAATAGACATAGCAAACTCAAATGTAGCACCACATAAAAGTCAAACAATAAAAGACACAAAAGCAATTAACAAAACACATGGCACAAACACAGAACTTACTTTATCTGCAATTTTAGTTATTTTTGCTTTTGAATTAGTTGCCTGATCAACAAGTTGTATAATTTGAGCTAAAGTTGTTTTATTCCCGACTTTGGTAGCCTTAATTTTAATAAATCCAAGCTTATTTATACTTGCGCCAATAACCTTATCTCCGGTCTTTTTTTGTAAAGGCAAGCTCTCACCTGTAATCGCAGATTCATCCACAGAACACACGCCCTCAACTACAACGCCATCAACAGGAACAACATCCCCTGCTTTTACAACTAAAATATCACCTTTAGCAACTTCCTCAACTTTGACTTTAACTTCGTCACCGTCACGATCTAGTATTGCAGTTTTAGGAGTTAAGTTAACAAGGCCTTTTATAGCATCTGTAGTTTTTCCCTTAGCTCTGCTTTCTAGTGTTTTACCCAATGTAACAAGGGTCAGTATCATGCCAGTGCTCTCAAAATATAAGTCCATCATGTACTTACTCACAATTTCACCATCTCCATGCCCTTGACCGTATGCAATTTTATACATTGCATAAATCCCATACAATATAGCTGCTCCACTACCAATAGCAATAAGGGAGTCCATATTAGGAGACCCAGATAGCAATGTTTTAAAACCATTTTTAAAGTAAGAAATATTTATAAAAACTATGGGAATAACAAGCAAAAATTGAGTAAAGCTTAGAATCATTGCATTAGACTGTCCTTTAAATATAGATGGTAAAGGCAAACCTAGCATATGCCCCATAGATATATAGATTAAAGGAATTACAAATACAATTGAGGATATTAATTGAGTTTTCTTCTTTTTAAATTCATCTAGTTCAAAATTTTGTTTATAATTTTTTTTAATGCTGTTATTTTTATTGTCGTCTCCTCAGAGTGAGGCTTTATATCCAGCATGTTCTACGGACTCTATTATTGCC
>CAVGFB010000125.1:0-5197 GCA_963628375.1 Gorillivita sp. (SeqCode) | reverse complement strand
TAATAGAAGTTTATTAATAAAAAAACTTTTGAATTCTTATATAAATATTATTTTAGAGAACGAGGAAGAATCTTTAGAAACTGCTTATAATATAATTAAAAGTTCTGGAAATTTAAGCTTGCAAGTATTTGCCTCTACAATTTTTATTTTGTCTGGATCAACTACGGACAAGCAAAAAGCTAAAAGAATCTTAGAATGTTTATATAAAAAATCTGTTGATAATTACAACAAAGAAAAAACTATGTTAGCTTTTACTTGCATGTTTATATGTAAAAGTGCAAAAAACGATTTTGATATTAATATTTCTAAAAAAGAATTAACTAGCTTTAATCTTACAGAAATAAAGCTACTTTTAATATGTATTAAACTATCTTATTTTAACGAACAGTCAATTATAAAAAATAGAAATAGTATTGTTGAAGAACTATCGGCTATTTTTGAAGATTTGCAAGAGAATAATATTTACAAAACTACATTTATAAGAACTCTTTTTTATAAACAGACAATAAATAAGTTGAGTGTTTTAAAAGAGCTTAATATTATTAATTTACCTAATGATGAATTTATATTTAGTCTTTTCAATGCTGGATCAAACAAGATAGAAGAAGAATCAACTAGATGTAGAACTATTAATTTATCTAAGTTTCACGAGCATACACACAAAATTATTAATTTCAATAGAAATCTTTCAGACAACAAATTAAATAATTCTGCTTTAAACTATCAAAAGTTAGACGGATCAAACATAGAACCACTTTATGTAAATCTATTTGATTGTTTTAATGTTAAGGTTGGAGATAAGGACATTACATATACTTCATTTAAACGTAAGAAGCTAAAAGTTTTACTTGCGTATTTAGTAATAAATTCAGGTAGAGAAGTTAATGCAAACAGGTTGACTTCTAGTCTGTGACCACTGAGCAGTAGTGATGTAGCACTAAAAAATTTGAATTCTTTATGATCTATGTTAAGATCAGAGTTAGAAGATAGTTCAGGTGACTGTCCATATTTAAATAGAAATTATCATAGTTTTAGTATTAATTCTAATTTGATAGTTACAGACATACAAAAGTATAAAAGCATAAAAAACGAATTTAATGTCGGGTTAGTTAATGCTAATAGCTGAATTGCTCTAGCAAAAAATAATCTCCACATATTACAAGGAGAGCTCATGCCTTGTGAAATTAAAAACGAATATATTCTAAAAAAACGCGAATGGTATAAAAACTCCACAGCTGAGTTTTTAACTAATGCTGCTCATAGACTATATGATGTAAAAGAATTAGAAGCCTGTGTTTGATTTGCTAATTTAGCATGTGAATTAGATTCGACAAGAGAAGACTCTTTTTATATTTTAATGAAAGCACAATACGCATTAGGTTTAAGGTCAAGTGCAATAAAAACATATTTATCTAGTATTGAATCAATTTCAAACAGTAACAAAATTCCAATATCTTCTAAATTTAAAAGACTATATGAAGCTGTTATTAACGAAACACCAATAAATAAAATGATGAAATCAATTAGCTAATATAAGATTATGATAACAACTCTTGTAGTGATGAGTTTTTAAAAAATTCAAGTAGATAGATCTATTTAATATATAATTTTAAAACTTAAACAAGAGGTGAACTATGTTTAATATTTTATCCAAAATTTTAACTATTGGTGAAGGTAAGCAGATGAAAGCTTACCAAGAGATGGCAGATTATATTGCTACTCTTGAACCCGATATGCAAAAATTAGATGATAGTGAGTTGCGTTCTCTAACTGGTAAATTTAGAGAGAGAATTGACAATGGGGAGGATTTAAAACAGATATTACCTGAAGCTTTTGCTGCTGTTAGAGAAGCAAGTGTAAGAACTACTGGACTTAGGCACTTTGATGTACAAATTATTGGAGGTATGGCTCTAAATGATGGCCAGATTGCTGAGATGAAAACAGGAGAAGGTAAGACTTTAGTTTCTACTTTAGCAGGTTATTTAAATGCTCTACCAGGTCATAATGTTCATATAGTTACAGTTAATGATTATTTAGCAAAAAGAGACAGTGTTTGAATGGGTCAAATTTATAAAAAACTTGGCATGACTGTGGGGCTTATTCAAAATGGTATGAATCCTCAGCAGAAAGTTCCTGCTTATAAGGCTGATGTGACTTATGGTACAAATAGCGAGTTTGGTTTTGATTACCTAAGGGACAATATGGTTACAAAGGCAGCCGATAGAGTTCAAAGAGGTCATAATTTTGCTATAGTAGACGAGGTTGACTCTATATTGATTGATGAGGCAAGAACCCCATTAATAATTAGCGGTGCTGGAAGCAAAGCTGCTGGTACATATAAAAAATTTGCTGCTGCTATGTTAGGGTTAAAAGAGGGTGTTGACTTTGAGATGGATGAGGCAAAACACACTATCTATACAACTGAGGTAGGACTTGCAAAAGTTGAGAGTGCAACAGGTATAGAAGATATATTTTCTGATCCATCTGGTCAGCTCGCAAGTCACTTACAAAATGCTTTAAAGGCTGAGTTTATGTTTCATAAAGATGTTGAGTACGTTGTAGTTGATGGAGAAGTTAAAATTGTTGATGAGTTTACTGGTCGTATAATGGAAGGAAGACGTTATAGCGAGGGACTACACCAGGCGATAGAAGCAAAAGAGCATGTTGCTATCAAAGAAGAAAATCAAACACTTGCAACCATTACTCTTCAGAATTATTTTAGACTTTATGAAAAACTATCCGGCATGACTGGTACAGCTATGACAGAAGACGCAGAATTTAGACAGATATACGAATTGCCAGTTGTTGCGATTCCTCCAAATAAACCCGTTATTCGTGTAGACGAGAACGATTTGGTGTATAGAACAATTGATGCAAAATTTAATGCTGTAGCAGATGATATAGAAGAAAGACATAAAAATAATCAACCCTGTTTAGTAGGCACGGTATCTATTGAAAACTCTGAGAGATTGTCAAAGCTTTTAAATAAAAGAGGTATTAAACATAATATTTTAAATGCAAAAAATCATGGATTAGAAGCCGAGATTATTGCTCAGGCTGGAAGAGCAGGGGCAGTAACTATTGCTACCAATATGGCTGGTCGTGGTACTGATATTTTACTTGGAGGAAATCCAGAGGGAATGGCAGATGCTAAACTTAGAGAGCAAGGATTTGATCCTAGCAGGTTTGAAGAGGATGAAGCAGAGGATAACGATACTGTAAGCTTTGAGGGAGTTTCACTAAAGCAAGGAAACTCTGCTAAAAAGAAAGACAAAGAGGAAGAAGACATTCTACCTGCTCCTACAAAACAAGATAGAGAAGAAGCAGTTAAGGAAGCTAAAACTATTACTGAGCATGAGCGTGAAGTTGTACTTGAAGCAGGAGGTCTTGCAGTTATTGGTACAGAAAGACACGAATCTCGAAGAATAGATAATCAGTTGAGAGGAAGGTCAGGACGTCAAGGAGACCCAGGACTTACTCAGTTTTATCTTTCTCTAGAAGATGATTTAATGAGATTGTTTGGTGGTCCTAAAATGGAAAGAATTTCTAGCATGATGAAAAACCAAGGATTACCAGAAGACGTACCAATTCAAGCTAATTTGGTAAGTAAAGCAATTGAGAGTGCACAACGCCAAGTAGAACAAATCCACTTTGGATCTCGTAAGCATGTTTTAGAATACGATGATGTCATGAACTTACAACGTAGTGCAATTTATGAAGAGAGAAACGACATTCTAGATGGTAAAGATTTGTCCTCTAAAGTAACAGAAATGTTTGAAGATGCTGTTGAGCGTATTGTCGAGGAAAACTGTCCACCTAAATCAACTGAAGAAGAATGAGACAAAAATTCAATTTCACTTTGATGTCAAAACATGACGGGAAGGTCAGATTTTGATATTAGAACAATTGAATGCGACGAAGACACTGATGTTTTAAAGCAAGCTATACTTGCCTATATGCAGGCTGTATATGATGAAAAATGCACAGAGCTAAGTGAAGCTATTGTAAAAATACTGCAACCTCAAATAATGCTTAGAATTATAGATACAAGATGAATGGCTCACCTGCAAGATATGGATTATTTAAAGTCAGGTATTGGACTTAGAGCTTATGGACAGCTTGATCCATTAGTAGAGTATAAACAAGAAGCATATAAAGCCTTTAAGGAGCTTACACAAACAATGTATGAGGATTTTTTGAGGACATTTTTGCGTCTTCAGATGGCTCCTCAAACTAAATTACAAGAACATAAAAGCGTTTTAAGTTCAAATGCAAAGTATTCTAATCCAGAAGAAAATTTAAATGCCCATCAATCAAATTCACAGAGCAATGGGCAAGGGTTACAGCAAAAGCCTGCTCCAGCATTATCTAGGCATCAAAGAAGAGCCATGGCTTCTGCAAAAGGAATGCCAAATGAAGCACCAAAGGAAGAAATAAAGTCACGTACTGTTGTTAAAGATAAAAGTGATCCATATGCTAATGTAGGGAGGAACGACTTATGTCCATGTGGATCAGGAAAAAAGTTTAAAAAGTGCCACGGTGCTAACAAATAGAAAATACTGGCACGCCCGGTAGGATTCGAACCCACATCTCCTGGTTTTGAAGACCAGTATGCTACCATTACACCACGGACGTATCAGAGTAATTTTAGCAATAAAGAAATAAAATTTCTAAAATATTTTGTATCTAATTGGTTTGAAAAAATAAAAAAATAATTTAAGTATGTTTAATAGATATTTGCTATAATACTGGACTAATGTTAATAAATGGCAATAAAGCCAACGAGTAAAGGAGATAAAAATGGCAACACCACCAAAATTAACAGCAGAACAACGTCAAAAAGCTTTAGAGAAAGCAAAAGTAGTTCGCACTAAAAGAGCTAAACTTCGTGCAGAAGTTGCAGCAGGAAAAAAGGGCATTAAAGCTGTACTTAACAAAAAAGACGATCCAATTGTTGGTCGTATGAAAGTAAAAAGCTTAATTAATTCTTTCCCTGGTTGCGGCGCTGTAAAAACAGAGAAAATCATGAACGAACTTAAGATTGCTGAAAATCGTCGTGTTCAAGGATTAGGAAGCCGTCAAGTAGAAGGACTTATTAAGTATTTAGCTTAAATGCAAAATAGTCCACACTTAGGAAACTTATTTGTTATCAGTGGGCCATCAGGTGTCGGAAAGGACACTCTGGTGGCTCGTATTT